>CAYUFT010000054.1:0-14670 GCA_964444115.1 uncultured Methanobacteriaceae archaeon | reverse complement strand
AAAAGAGGTAGAATAATGCGTATAGTATATCAGGATATGAAAAAAGGCGTTATAGGGCTGGTTCCTGAGACATTGGATGATTTATGGCATTTATCTCACATAATTGAAAAAAATGATATTATTTCCTCAAAAACGACTCGCAGGATTCAAGATACCTCTGGAGAAAAAATTAGAAGTGATAGAGGAATCAAAAAAACTTTTTACTTGGGCGTATTGGTTGAAAGCCTTAATTTTCATATTTACACTGGTAAACTGAGGGCTACAGGAGTAATTGAAAAAGGTCCTGAGGATTTAATTCCATTAGGCTCACATCACACACTAGAAATAAAACTAAATATTCCTATTCGTATAATGAAAGAAAAATGGTCAAGATGGACCATTAAAAGATTAAAACAAGCTATAAAAGCTTCAAAAAAATTATCTGCCATAATTCTTGTTTTAGAGGATGACACTGCAGACATGGGCCTTATAAGGCAGTTTGGTGTGGAATATTATGGTCCGTTAATTGGACACATATCTGGAAAAAGGATTGAACAAAAAGACAGACGAAAAAACGTTGTTCTATTCTATGAAACAGTAGTGGATGCATTAAAAAAATTCAAAGAAGTCCAAACTATAGTTATTGCTGGACCGGGCTTTGTTAAAGGGGATTTTCATTCATACCTAACCGAAAAACACCCTGAAATTGCTAAAAAAACTATTTTAGAAAACACAGGTACTGGTGGGAGAGTAGGAATTGGAGAAGTTTTAAAGAAAGGTACGGTTGAGAAAATAACTGCTGAAAACAGGGTGGCCTGGGAAATGCGTTCTGTAAATAAGGTATTAGAACAAATTTCTAAATCTTCTTCTGCAGTTGCTTATGGTAAAAAACAAGTCATAAATGCCGTAAATGCTGGTGCTGCAGAACAGCTACTGGTTCTGGATAAAATGGTTCGTCAGGAAGATTTAGAAAAAGTTATGGATATGGTAGAACGTATGAATGGGGAAGTTATCATGGTAAGCAGTGAACATGAGGGCGGAAAACAACTAGAGGCCTTAGGTGGAATGGCAGCTCTTTTAAGATATAATTTGTCTAATTAAATTTGAAAACATAGGAGTATATAATTCATAAATAATGCCCATAACTTAAGTTAGTTAATCATAAGTAAGCTAATATATTCATAATTGGTGCAAGAATGCTAGTCGAAATTTTAGAAGCAGGACTCCTATCTGCAGGGTTAACTATTATTTTTTACCTAATGATACGGCAACTGGGAAGTCGGGGAAGAGTTAAAAATCTTTATTCTTCAGTAAGGGGAGGTACTCCTCGAGCAGTGGGAATAGCACCATTTTTAGTTTTAATAATTTTTTTAAACTCTAATTATTCGTATATAGTGGCTTTAATGGGAATATTGGCATTTTTAGATGATTTGGCTGGTAGAAAAAAGTTAAAAAATTTTTCAGTAGAATTAGGACAATTATTCCGGGGATTAGGATTGTTAGGAGTTGTGATTCTAGGATATCCTTTGATGGGTCCTTCTTCTATTTTTGTGGCCTTAATGATTCAGCCTTTGAACATTGCGGACATGCAACCTGGATCTGCATGCAGCACTGTTTTATCAATGTCGGGACTTGTAATTCTACTTTACTTAATCTCTGGAAACTTGAATACGTCTTTATACTTCATACCACTACTAATATTTGTTGTTTGTGCAGGTTATGCTCCTTTAGATTATAAAGGAAAGATGATGATGGGTGAAGTGGGAAATCACTCTTTTGCCATTGCTCTGGGAATAACTTTCTTTTTATATTCTGGTTTTTGGGGCATAATCAGTCTTTTTTTATTAACAGTTTTATTAATAGCATTTATCCGGAGAAAAAATCTCCAAATTTTCCTGGAAACTAAACTGGGAATAGAAAACCCCACATTTGGAGATTATTTTATGGACGTTTTAACCGGTGGTGGATTAGGTGATTTATTTAGAAAAATAATTCTTAAAAAAAGATATATTTCTATAAAAAATAGTTTTTTAATAAAAATGGGATTTAGAAGGCTTTTTTATAATCCTTTTTACTCTTTTAAATAAATTTAAAATATAAATCTATTTTTTGCTTAAAGAACTAGTTTCAATTAAATATCTTATCTAAAGCCCCAAATTAATTATTACTTCTTTATTTAATTACCATATAATAATTAAATTAGTTTGTAACCAACTGTAAATAAAATATTTCATACAAAAAAAATTTTAGGAATATATTGCTAAATGAATTCAAGTAGAATAATAAATAATAGAATATAAATTTTAAATTATATAGATAATTATCTTTAAATTAGCTGTAATTAGAATATTTTTGATATTAATTGACTCTTAGATTTATTTAATTCAAGGTGATTTTATGAAAGCTTTATTAATGATTACTGGTCGGGGAATGGGTGGAGATGCTGTAACTGCTATTAATATAGCCAGAGCACTGGAAAAAAAAGGAGTTGATTGTGAATATGCTCTGGACCACACAGCACCTGGCCTTTTATTGCAGAAAGCAGGAATTGAATGGCATAAAATAAGCATTCCTCAGGCAGGGGGCCATGCGGCCACCAAGGGGAAGCTGGCCAAAGCCGGGTTTAAAACCACTAAAGCTTCATTGGAAGCAGTTAAACTAATCAGAAAGGTAAAACCTGATGTTGTGGTGGGTATAATTGGGGGAGGGGCCATAATAGGATGTTTATCTTCTAAAATGGCTAGAGTGCCGGCAGTTGGAATTTTAATAACTCCTACTGATGCTAAAGTATGCACCCGACTTAATGCCAATATTGTATTGCCTGAATCAAACCTTTTCCAGCAAAACTTGACCCAAGAAAATATTTATAAATCTTATTCTCCTATCAATCCGGATGTAATTGGGGGAAATAAAGAAAATGCTCTAAAAAAGATGCCAGAATCATTTGATCATGAAAAACCAACTTTGTTGTTTTCTTCAGGTTCTTCTCTTTTTGAAATGACTGCACAAGCTGCTCAAAACATTTCTCTTAGTGATATTGATGCTAATATTCTGGTGGTGGGCCATCCTCTGGAAGATGAGTTTTTAAAATATCTTGAAGGAAATAATATAATTTATTTAGGTTATGTGGATTGGATACAAGACCTTTTTGACCTGGCCGATGTTTCCATATTATCTGATGATGGGGTAATGATTCATGAGGCCATAGCCTGTAAAGTACCTATTGTAGCTTTAAAAGGAGTTAAATACGGTAGATATCATAATATGGCTGCTGTATTTCCGGGGGCCGTTTTAGAAAGCCCAATTAAGGAATTAGAAGAAAAAATTAAGGATGCTCTGAACAATATATCTGAAATGAAAGGAGAAGCTAAGAGATATGGGGAAGATGTTTTAAATTCCGGAAGCAAAGTGGCTGATATTATCATAAAAGAATCAAAAAAGAAAGATTAGAATTTTATTTAAAAGAATTTAGATTTATTCTTTTGAACAGGGGATACAGACTTTAATTCCCTCAACTTCTTTCAGTCGGTGTTCTGAAACTAATTCTCCACATTTTTGGCAATTAATGGATTTAAAGATGGAAGCTTTAGGGGGCAGAGTCATATTTACTTTTTCTGCTTCGAATATATTTTTTCCATCCATTTCCAGTACTTTTTCTGCTACTAACTGAACTTTCTCACTTAACAGCTCTTTTTCGGCTGCGCTGGCTTGTCCAGAAGAGACTTTTTTTCTTAAAATACTCAATTGAGGGTCTATTTTATCCATTTCAAATGAATCTTTCAAAGAAATTCTAATACCTTCTCCAGAGGATCTATTCAGGAATGTATAAACCTGTTTCCCATAGTCATTGAAAATAAGATTCCCTTTACCAAATGTAGAACCAGTTAAAACTTGAATGGCATCTACGGCACAGCTATCATTTTCCACAATGGTCACTATTTCCTCGTCTTCAGATTTGGTGGAAGAAAGCATATTAAGGCCCATTTGAGCTGCTTTATAACCCAGTGCAGATCCAGGACATACATGACCATGGAAACTACTCACTTCACTGAAATCTTTGAGATCATCATTATTTTTAGCATTATCTGATTTTCTTTGCATTTTTCCCCAATTAGTTCTTATTTTATTATTTAACTGATATTAAATTTTCATTAAATTATTTAATTAAATTATTTAAAATTTTTCAGTTTTTAACCTGTAAAACTATTGAATCGTAAATTTTAGCATTTCCAAGACTAATATTTGGCAAAAAACCTCATTAATCTATAAATAGAATCTGTAGATGGGTGTGCTTCTATGAAATTCTCGAAATCATAGGTTTTATGGCCTAGGCGCATCAGCATAGAAATATATGCTATATTGTGCCGTGCGGAAGGTGTTATGGAGTACAATTTTTCCAACGACCCATTATCTAAATCAACTTCCATCTGTGTAAAACCGGTTTTGCGGGATAGGACTTTCCAAAAAGATCCTGGTCCAGCAGTGCCTGGAATTTTTCCAGTTACTTTATTTTCAACCGGCTGACCATTGGAATTTTTATTCTTAGGGGTGTTTTTTGAATTCCCTGGACCTAAAAAAGCCACATCATAATCCAATGAAATGGAATGGGGCACATATTCATAGTTCGCCTGGGCAGAAATTCCTAGAGCGTTTCTAGCAGCCACTATACCTTCCATACGGGCTATGGGGGTGCCCCCTATTCCACCTACTACATCTCCTGCGGCGTAAATATTCTCATGACTGGTTTGCATTTTTTTATTTACCATAATTTCTCCCTTATGGCCTTTTTTAACCAAACTATCTACTAATTCCGAATTAGGAATAGTTCCAGTGGCCAGGAGTACTGTTCCTTCAAATGTACCTTCACTGGTCACTGCGCCTTTTTCACTTATTTCCACCACATCCACATTCTGGTGAATATTCACTTTTTTTAAAAGATTTTTGGCCACGAAATCACTTATTTCAGAATCAAGGACATTTAAAAATCCAGTTCTACATAAAACATGTACTTTGGATCCCAATGATGAGAAAACTCCTGCAAACTCAGCGGCAATCACCCCACTTCCTACAATAATTAACTTTTCAGGTAATTCTTCTAAATTAAGGATATCTGAATAGGTTAAAGCCATTTCAGCGCCAGTTATGGGTGGATAAAATGGCCGGGTGCCAGTAGCAATAATTAATTTTTCGTATTTGATTTCTTGATCATTGACTTTTACAAATTCATCATCAGGAATTGCTTCTCCATAAATCAGATCTACTTCTGCTTCCAGTATTTCTTTTTCACTCACGTGCCTTAATTTATTCAGGGTTTCTTTTACGCCATTGACTATATTTTTATACTCGAATTCAGGGCTTATATTGAGTATTCCCATCTTCTGAAAGTTTTCAGCATCATTTAAGAAACGAGTCACATCTACTAGTCCACAAACCATCATGCACCCTTCATTTAAACAAGTACCACCCATATGCTTTTTTTCAATTAAGGTGATTTCCTGATCTAATTTTGACAATTCTAGTGCTGCAGCACGCCCGGCAGGGCCTCCCCCAATTATTACCACTTTCATTAGATGACTCCTTTTTGTAGTGTTTAATTATACTCAAGATAATATTTTGAATTTGGGATGGAATTATTTTATTATCTAATTTATGATACTATTTATAGGAATACTACTTATAAAAAACTCAATCCTACAAATCTTTATATGTAATGTTCTTTACTAAATTTATTAGTTAATACTAATTTAAATTTTGAGATTAGCTTAGAATTAGTATTAGTAAATAACTCATATTTTAACTTGGAATTAAAAATAGAGACTAAAAATGTTCTAAAAATATTCTAAAATCTTTGAACTGAATATTAAATTATATAAATTTAAAAAATTTAAACTTTTGTAAAATTAAAAATGGAGAGTATTTTATGTGCATTGCGGCACCTGCTCAAATAATAGAAATTAATGATAGTGACAAAATTGCTGTTGTAGACTTTGGTGGTGTAAGACAGCAAGTGAAATTGGATTTAGTGGAAGATGTGGAAGAAGGACGGTATGTACTGGTCCACTCTGGTTATGCTATTGAAGTTATGACTGATGAAGCCGCTAAAGAATCTTTGGAAGCATGGGACGAACTTTTAAAAGTCCTTGATGAAGAAGACCAGAAAAATTTGTAATTTATTAATTACAAACAAAATCTAATAGCTTAATTAAGTTTAAATACTTAATCTAGCTGATTATTCTTTTTGAGATGGATTTTAATTTATTAAGTTTATTAATTTTAAAATATTATGGATTAATTTCAAAGGCCTATTTTAATATATTGAAACTCTTTTAACGCCTTTTATTTCCAAGAATTTGCTTAAAAGTTCGCCAGGAATTGATTTTTCAGTTATTATGGTTAATTTAGGAATTTCTTCCAATTCAGGGTCTCCAGCATGGGCCTGCCGTATGCTTATATCATTGGAAGATATTAATTGGGTAGCTTGTGATAAAATTCCTGGATTTCCTGCTTCTGCTTCGATTTCTACCACTCCAAATTCTAAATTTTTGGCCACCTTTTTTAAAAGTGCTCCGGCAGGCATTATACTTCCAAAAATTTCTGAGAGTTCATCATCAGCCAAAATAACTTCTACTGTTGATTTAATACTGCGCCGATCCACATTTACAGCTCTGGCTAGGGCTACATCACTAATTTCAACATCTTCACAGTATATTTTCCCGTTGGAATTAACTCGGAGGCCTAATTTAACGATTTTTCGGGCTACATTCATTCTAGCAGGGTATTTTTCGAATTTATGCTTTATTTTTTTCCACATATTATCTCCAATGTAATCAATATTCATCCAATTTAATTAACAAAAATTAGCAAAGTAATTCTTTAAATTCTATTGTTTACACAATTATATAAACTTGCGTATAAATGAACATTTATGTACAAAAAAGGTTTAAATAGTGCTTTATAGTATAAGACAATTAGTTGTTATAGAATTTATTTGGTTATAATTTATTGATGAATTCAAAATTACCAATTGTTTACTAAAAATTGTTTAATTATAAAAAATTAATTATTAATAGAGATAGGTGTAAAAATGAGCAGGAGTGAATGTTTTTGGCGATATTAAATTAAACGCCCTTAAAACAATATCATTGGATTTTAAAGATCCATTTGAATTATTTAAAAAGATTTATTCTAAATATTCCAGTACTTTTTTATTAGAGTCAATGGAAAGTGATAGTGGTTTGTCCAGATATTCTTTTTTAGGGTTTAAACCAGAATTAACCCTAACTGCCAAAGAAGGATTTCTAGAAATAAAAAAAGAAGATGCTGTAGAAGAATTTGATACAGAAAACCCCTTCAATGAAATAAGATCATTAATCCACAGTGGAAACAATAGAAAAGGATTTTGTGGAGGTTTAGTAGGTTATGTTTCTTATCAAGCAGCTCGATTTTTTGAACCAATCAATTTAAGCCCTGGAAAATTTCCTGATTTTGAATTTGGTTTGTTTTTAGACGGAATTATATTTGACAAGCTTTCCAGTCGTTGCCAGTATGTTACTTTAGGTCAGAACCGAGTGGAAGAAGTTCTAAGGATTGCTAGAGAAGATTATATATTAGAAGACAAAATGTCTTTTAAGAATGAAGGAAGATTTTTTTCACAAAGACAATACGAAAAAATGGTTTTAGAGACAAAAGAAAGAATCAAAGAAGGCGAAATATTTCAAGGGGTTATTTCTAACGCTCAAAAATACAAAATTTCTGGCAATAAACTCTGTTTCTATGATACTCTAAGAAAAATGAATCCTTCTCCTTACATGTATCATGTGAAACTTGATGAGAGGGAAATAATCGGATCAAGCCCAGAAATGCTGGTTCGAGTTGAAAATAGGGAAGTAGAAACATTTCCTATAGCCGGAACCCGTCCTCGTGGTGAAAATACTGCTCATGATAATCAACTGGCCCAGGATCTTCTTAATGATGAGAAGGAAAAAGCAGAACATTTAATGCTGGTGGATCTGGCCCGGAATGATGTGGGAAAAGTCAGTGATTTTGGAACAGTTAAAGTGCCAGAATATATGGATATAAAAAAGTTTTCTCATGTCCAGCATATTTTATCAAGGGTAACTGGGAATTTACAAAAAGAAAAAACTGCTGTTGATGCTTTCTCAGCCATATTCCCTGCAGGAACGGTCAGTGGAGCTCCAAAAATAAGGGCCATGGAAATTATTGAGGAAATGGAAGGTCAGCCTCGTGATGCTTATGCTGGAGCTTTAGGATACTTTTCATTAAATGGAAACGCTAATTTTGCCATAACCATTCGTTCCATGGTTTGCCAGGGAAAACATGCAAAAATACAGGCCGGAGCAGGAATAGTTCATGATTCGGTTCCAGAAAATGAGTTTTTGGAGTGTGAAAACAAGGCCCGAGCTTTGGTTAGTTCATTGGAAATGTCAGGTGATTCTAAATGATATTAATAATTGACAACTATGATTCATTCACCTACAACCTCTTCCAAATGATTGGGGAGATAGTTCAGGAACTTTCTAACGAATCTAATAATTCATTTAATACTACTAATATTAATGGCATTAATATTGATGATGATTTAGTTAAAATAAAGGTTATTAGGAATGATGAGCTGAATTTATCTCAAATAAGAGATTTAAATCCAAATAAGATTATTATTTCCCCAGGACCAGGTAATCCCATTAATGAAAGAGATTTTGGAATATGTAAGGATGTAATTGAAAAATTGGGAAAGAAAATACCTGTTTTAGGAGTTTGTCTAGGACATCAAGGCATATTTTCTACATTTGGAGGAAAAATCATTAAAGAAGAACCAGTTCATGGAAAACAAAGTGAAATATTTCATGATGGTAATGGCTTATTTAATAAGGTTTCCAAGCCATTAATAGCTGCTCGATACCACTCTCTGATTTGTGATTCTCAAAGTACACCGGAATGTATTGAAATCACTTCCAGAACTAAAAATAATATAATAATGTCTTTAAAACACAAAGATTATCCTATTTTCGGTCTCCAGTTCCACCCAGAATCAATTGGAACCTCTGAAGGCAAGAAAATCGTGAAAAACTTTTTGGTGATGGAATGAGCTCCGAAATAACCAAAAAAATAACCATTGATCAAATTCTCGAACAAAGAATGGTGAATTTAAAAAAATCAATGATTAAAAGTCCCATTGAAGAAATCAAAAAGGATTTAAAAGATGCAGATGATCCAAAAAATTTCAAAAAAGCCTTAAAAAGTAAAGAAGCATTTCCTTTAATTTGTGAATATAAACCAGCTTCTCCTTCATTGGGAAATATATCTTCCAGGGGATTAGAAGAAACTTTAATGTTATACCAAGAGGGAGGGGCCAGCGCTGTTTCTATATTAACTGAAGAAAAATTTTTCAAGGGAAATATTGAATTTCTGGATCAAGCTTCAAAACTAATTGATGTTCCTATTATGAGAAAAGATTTTCTTTTGGATGAATATCAAATATTTGAAGCAAGAGCTCATGGAGCAAGTTCTGTCCTTTTAATGAGTGAAATATATCCAAATATTTCTGCAGGGATAGAAACTTGCCGTTCGCTGGGAATGGAACCACTGGTGGAATGTAAAAATTCAATTGATGTTTTTAAAGCTATCGATGCGGATGCTGAAATCATAGGAATTAATAATCGCAGTTTCAAAGATTTCACTATAGATTTAAAGAGGACCAAAGCAGTGGTGCCATTGATTCCTGAAGATATAGTTCTGGTTTCAGAAAGTGGTATAAACAATTTGGAAGATGTGAAAACGGTGTGTGGATATGGTGTTGACGCATTATTGATTGGAACCAGTGTAATGCAGTCTGATAATGTTGTAGAAACAATTCAGAGATTTATTCAAATGTCAAAAAATTCTTCTGAGCTTTATCACAAGTCGAATCAAAAAAAATCACGTGCACACACCAAAAACAGAACTGGAGATGGATCTTTTGAACAATTTGCTTAAAAACCCTCAAAATCCTCAAAAAAGTTCAAAGAAATTTGATTGCCTTGAGGAGATTTTATCATGTCAAAAAATAAAATCCAGGTAAAAATTTGTGGTATAACTCATGTGGATGACTTAAAATGTGCCGAAACTCAAGGTGCAGATTATGTTGGATTTATTAATGTCAAAAGGTCTCCCAGATTCCAGGATATGGCACAAATTCAAGAGATGTTAAGTGCACTAAATAATAAAAATAAGGCAGTTTTGGTTTTAGAACCTGAAACAACTGATGAAGCCTACGATACAATAGTAAAATCTGGAATTAATAATATTCAACTCCATGGAATGGGTTTAAATGGATTTAAGGAATTAAAAAATAGACTAAATGAAGAAAAGGATTCTTCATCATTTTCTAAAAGAAATTTGATTACTCGGAACATGACTCAGAATATAACTGGGAATCTAATTAATCTAATAACGGTTATAGGTCTTTCTAATGAACATGAAAATAGACATGGAAATTCTTTGGAAGAAACTAAAAAACAGGAAATTATATCCTTTGCTGAAATTAGCGATGGTATATTATTTGATTTTCAAATTAAAGGAAAAAGTGGTGGAACTGGGAAACAGATACCTATTCTTTTGGCCATAGAATCTGCTAAAATTGCTAAAGCTGCTAATAATGATATTAAGATATTCTTAGCGGGCGGAATGGATATTAAAAAGATAAAAAATGAATCTAAAGTCATTATTCAATTCTTCAATGTTGTTGATTTCAATTCTTCCCTAGAGGATTCACCGGGAATTAAAAATAAAGACAGAATAAAAGAATTAATGCAATTAATTAAGGGATTTGGCTGGCAAAAAATGAACTAAGTTCAAAGCTATGGTACTAATTCCAATACTGATTAGAAATGGCCCAATATCAATAAAATTATTAATAAAATTTATTTAAGATATGGCTTAAAATTGCTTCAATAATCAGAAGAATCTAAAAATAACAAATATCAATGTAAAATACTCATTTAATTTAATACAAAAATGTGGTGATGAAATGATTATGGATGGAAAGTTTGGAAAATATGGGGGAATTTTCGTCCCGGAATTACTGATTCCAGCACTAGAAGAGCTTGAAAGTGCTTTTTTAAAATATAAAGATGATAAACAATTTAACCAGGATTTAGACTTCTACTTAAAGGAATTTGCAGGCAGGCCTACTGGCCTGTATCTGGCCAAAAACCTTTCAAAAAAATTAGGATGTAAAATATACCTCAAACGGGAGGATATGCTCCATACTGGGGCTCATAAAATAAATAATACTCTTGGTCAGGGATTATTAGCTCAGTATATGGGTAAGGATAGAATAATTGCTGAAACTGGTGCTGGCCAGCACGGAATTGCAACCGCTGCTGTCGGGGCTATGCTGGACATCCCGGTGGACGTTTACATGGGTAGTGAGGACGTGGTTCGGCAGCGTCTTAATGTCTTTAGAATGGAAGTTTCTGGCGCAAAGGTGATTCCGGTAGAAAGTGGCGCTAAAACGCTTAAAGATGCCATAAATCAGGCCATGAGGGACTGGATTACTAATGTGGAAAATACTCATTATCTTATTGGTTCTACCATGGGTCCTCATCCTTACCCCGCTATGGTAAAGCATTTCCAAACCATAATTGGAAAAGAATGCCGAAAACAAATAATTGAACTTGAAAATAACCTTCCAGATACGATTATTGCTTGTGTTGGTGGTGGAAGTAATTCTATTGGCATATTCTCAGAATTTGTGGCTGATAATGATGTGGAATTGATTGGTGTAGAAGGTGGTGGAGATGGAATTGAAAGTGGGCATCACGGTGCCACTCTAAGTGCCGGAAGTGAGGGAGTTCTTCATGGATCTCTATCTTATGTTCTGCAAGATAATGATGGTCAAATTACTGAGGCCCATTCTGTTTCCGCTGGATTGGATTATCCTGGTGTAGGACCAGAACATTCTTATCTTAAAACCATCGGAAGGGTTAATTATGTTCCTATTACTGATGAAGAAGCCCTTAAAGGATTCCAGCTTTTATCTAAGTATGAGGGCATAATGCCTGCATTAGAAAGTGCCCATGCGGTGGCATATGCTGAGAAATATGCTAAAATACCGGAAAATAGGGGAAAAACAATCGTAGTGAATCTTTCGGGAAGGGGAGATAAAGACATGTTTTTAGCAGCTAAACTTCTGGGGGTGGAATTATGAGTGAAAATATAGGTGAGGATTCTAACAAATCAAATTCTAAAAATTTAACTTCTAAAAAGTCAATTTCCATAGAAAGCTATGAAAAAATGTTTAAAAAAGTCGAAGCCAAAAGTGAAGGGGCCTTCGTTCCTTTTGTGGTGGCTGGAGACCCTGACTTTGATACCTCACTGGAAATTGTGAAAACTCTGGTGGAAAATGGAGCAGATGCCCTGGAAATTGGATTTGCATTTTCAGACCCTATTGCTGATGGACCTACTGTTCAGGATGCAGATGTAAGGGCTCTTAATTCAGGAATGACTACTGATAAAGGATTCGAGTTTATTCGAAGGATAAGAGAATTTACATCTATTCCTATTGGTCTGCTGGTCTATTATAATCTAATTTATAAAAGAGGTATAGATCTTTTTTATAAACAAGCACATGAAAATGGTCTTAATGCTATTTTATCTGCTGATTTACCTCCTGAAGAAGCATCAGATGCTTTAAAAGCTGCTAGAACATATGGTGTTAATCAGATATTTTTAGCGGCCCAGACCACTACCAATGAACGTCTGAAAACTATTTCTGAGTTTTCTTCAGGGTTCACCTACTTGGTTTCGGTTATGGGAGTCACAGGGGCAAGGAGTGAGGTTAAAAATAGTACTGTAAATCTTATAAAAAGAGTAAGAGCACACAATGACTTGCCTTTAATGGTGGGCTTTGGTATTTCAAAACCTTCACATGTGAAAGAGGTTATTAATGCCGGTGCAGAAGGGGCCATAGTGGGCAGTGCTATTATTGATATAATTGCTCAAAATATTAATCAAAAAGAGAAAATGCTGGAAGAAATTGGAGATTACGCCCGGAAGCTGAAAGAGGCCACAAAAAAATAAGATAAACCAAATTAAATCAGACTATAAAACTTTAAATAGCATTTATCATGGACTAATTGACAGTTAATTGCTATTTATCCCTATTTTGAGTTCTGGTTAATTATTCTATTTTTTTCTATATCTAATTTTAGAATAGTGTTTGATTTAATAACTAACTATTAAAATTTGATATTTAATTTAATTAATTAAAAATTATTTAAAATCAATAAGGTGATTTGGTGATTACGTATATTCAAAAAATAGTTTCTGGGAAAAATTTAAGTGAAGATGAGGCCTTTCACTGCATGGAAGAGATGATATCTGGAAATGCCAGTGATATTCATATAGCTGCCCTTTTAGCAGCCTTAGTCACCAAAGGTGAAACTGTAGATGAAATAACTGGTTTTGCTAAGGCCATGCGAGGAGTCTGCACTCCCCTTAATGTTTCTAAGGATGTGAAATTAGTTGATACTTGTGGTACTGGGGGTGACACCCTTAAAACTTTTAATGTAAGCACTTCCGCAGCCATAATTGCTTCTTCGGCAGGAGTTAATGTGGCCAAGCATGGTAATAGAGCAGTCACCAGTTCTTGTGGTGGTGCTGATATATTAGAAGCAGCAGGTGTTAAAATTGATGCTTCTCCTGAAATTGTCTCTAAATGTCTTGAAGAATCAGGCATGGGCTTTATGTTCGCTCCTAATTTTCACCCAGCAACCCGAAATGTAATGCCTGTCCGCCACGCTTTAGGTATAAGAACAGTTTTCAATATTTTAGGCCCACTAACATCTCCTGCTGGAGCTAACATACAACTTTTAGGAGTATTTGATGCTAATTATGTGGAAATAATGGCCAATGTTCTTAATAATCTTGGTGTCGAGCGGGCCATGGTAGTACATGGTTTTGATGAAAATGAAGAACAGGGAATGGATGAAATTTCTAATGTTGGCCCTACACTGGTTGCATTTGTTGATCAAGGTAGTATTGAAATAAAAAAATTAAATCCTGAAGATTTTGGAATTGAAAAAACTAAAAGTGATCTTATTAAGTCCCCCCAAACTCTGGAAGAAAATCTTGAAATTTTCCTGGGTGTTTTAAATGGTAAGAATGATTCCATTATGGACAAGGCTCGTTTAGAAATTGCTCTGGCCAATGCAGGTGCTATTATATATTTATCCGGAAAGTCCAATAATTTGATTGAAGGAACTCAAATTGCTTATCGTGCTGTTAAATCTGGAAAATCAATTGAAAAATTAAAAGAATTTATTAAAACTAGTAATTAGAATAAATCACTGTTTTACATCTTTCTTTTCCATTAATTATTTTATACCACAAAATAAAATTTTTTTAATAAAATAAAATATATATGTTACTTCACACATATCTGAGGCAGGAGCAAGGTAATTTTATTATTAATTACCTTATTTTTTGCATTATTTTTACTTAATACGACTTTAAATTGCTTATTTTTAATAATTATAACTCTATAATTTAAAATTTATTTATACTTGGTTGCTTAAAATCGTAATTAAAAAAGTCCACTATTTTAAAATAAAAATTTCATATTAAATTTAGTAGAAATTATAGTTTAGAACTTATTTTTTTATACTTTTTTTAGAAATTTTTTTATCCATT
>CAYUFT010000053.1:0-14809 GCA_964444115.1 uncultured Methanobacteriaceae archaeon | reverse complement strand
ATTGCAAAAGGAGCCGATTTAATTGTTGACAATACACAAACCGGAAGCAGTTTGAGAAAAGCTGGTCTGAAAATTATTGACACTATTATGGAATCAAGTGCTGGCCTTTATGCCGGCCCTAGTTGTACTGGACAGAAGTTAGAAAAGGCCCATATGATATTTGACCAGTTATTTGGTGCAATTAAAGCTAGAAAATACTTTGATGTAAAATTTAACATAGCTAATCATAGAGTTGAAGATACTAAGTCATTTCTGGTCTCTAATGCCTACTGTTCTGATGAACCTACTATAACCAAAGGTAGCAATTTCTCCCAATTTAATGTTCTAATAACAAAAAATAAATTTCCAGAGATGTTAAAAGAAATTAAAATTTTTGGAGCATCTGCTATTGTGAGAGAAAACGTTAAACAGTATGTTAAATAATTCATAATAACTTTAATTTTTAATAAAAACTTAATTCAATTATTATATTATATTCCATTTTTTATTTCATTTTTGAAATTTATTATTCCCTATTGAATTGGTATTTAAAAAATACTAAAAATTGTTGAAAATTAAAATAAACTTATCATCCAATTTTATAACAAAGCTTATAAAGCTGGAAAAAATAATTAATTATAGTGATTACAATGTATAATCTAAAGACCAAAAAAGTGGCTTTTTCATTTTTATTAATTTTAGGATGCTGTTTCATATTCTCAAATACGGCCAGTGCCGTGGATGTGTTCCTTACCTCAGATTGCATTTCCGGTAATAGCGCACAGGATGTTTCTAATCTTCATTCCGTTGAAGGATATATTGAAAACGGTAGTTTAAAAGATAAAGTAAATGTTACAGTAGATCCTGAAGCTCCCCACCCGGGAGAAGGTGAGAGAGCCATATATTCAACCAAATCAAATGGTGTCGCAGTTTACATGGCAGCCAGTTGCCCTGGGACCATGAAAGCAGTTGCCAAATTAGCTTCGACAAGTAACAAAGGAGTTATTTTTGTCAATACTGGACAGTTAAATCTAAAAACTACATCTATAATTAGAAGAGCTTGGGACGATAATTTTTCAAATATGTACTTTGCAGGAATTAAAACCCCATACATATTCTTAAGGCATGCTGGAGTTTGGATTATCCAACCTAATGTTTATTGTGCTGGTAAATCACAGGCCTACAAAAATCAATACATAGCCAATAAAATAAGCGAAATAATAAGTAAGTATTATCCTAGTCTTACCAGCAGTTCAGGACGTTATTATGATACTGCACTTATAGCAACGCATAAAATTTCCCCGAAAACCATGGCTGGTGTCGCAAATGGGATATACACATCAAATAAAAATAAAAAATCATTTAAATCTAGTTATAATGGATACCGACTAGCTTCCTTCCTTTTAATAAGTACGGATTATATGAACGGACCTATAAAAAAATTAATTTACATTAAAGGGCCAAAAAACACTCATGTTAAAAGTACTTTCTATGGAAGCATAACTAAAACAGAGTATAGAAGTATAGCTGCTAGTTTAAATAGTTATATGCGAAAATACAAACGAGCACCAAGTTATATCCGATTTAAAGGAAAAATTATTGGATATAAAGACGCTTTATTAATGTTTGCTAAGCTAACAAGAGGCCATACCAGTTCATCAAAAATGGCTCTAGCCACAAGTTATAGCTTCAAAAAAGTATATAAATACTAAAAAAGGCTTAGAACTTATAATCAATAATAAGTTCTATTTTATTCATTTTATGGGCTTAGTATTTTTAATTTATTTTTATCTTTTTAATTATTTTTTAAACCATAATATTTAAATTTAATTTTAAAATTTATTTTTTCCCAACTGAAGCTATATAGATAGTAAATTCCTCTTTTCCATCAATTCTGAGAAGATTATCCATATACTCCTGATCATAGGCCGCAATGGCACAAGTTCCAGCACCTATAACTTCACAGGACAAATAAAGATTCTGGCCCACATGACCTGCATCCAGAGCAATTACTTTATGAGCCGCCAACCCATATCTCCATTCCATCCTATATGGAACAGCAGCCCATATGAAAGTTAAAGCACCTTCTCCAGTAAAATTTTGATTAAATGTGCCTTTAATAATCTTTCGTTTCAAATTTTCTTCTGAAAATTCCATTAGAAGTTGATGAGTAAGAGGCAAATATCGGTAAATACCTTTTTCGAGTTCTTCAACATTAAATATGGCTAAATAAGTTTCCAAAGCATGTCTACAGCCAGCTGAAGGCACATTTCGAAAAACATTAGATCCCACGGCAAATTTAGCTCCCTGGGTGGCCCAGAGAAGGAATGACAATTCTTCCAGTGATAAAGGCTCATCTTTATATTTACGCCGACTATTACGATTTTTTATGGCATTGATTATGTTATAATCATATTTTTCATTCCAATCCACAAGAGGTAAGTTTATTTTCTCAGAAGAAGATTCATATGGTTTTTCGACCGGTGGGGCGCCTATACCTTTACTCTGATCCGTTTTAGAAAAATCTATAGTTTTTCTTATACTGTCTTTAAGAAAATATCTCCTTTCTTCTAGTAGTTCATCGTAATTTTTATTACCTTTGTCCATATACAACTCCCCTTTTATACGCAATCACCAATTATCTTAAGAACGTCTTTCCAGTTCAAATTCAGGCTCTCCAATAACTACCAAACCCAAATATCCATTTACTGTGACCAAATCATCATCATTAATCAATTCCGTGGCTCTGCTGATCCCATTTACTGCAGGGATTCCCATCTCTCTAGCTATTATAGAACTGTGAACCAGCATTCCCCCTCTTCTTTCAACAATCCCGGAAGCTAAAGAAACTAAAAAAGTCATCTGCGGCTGAATAGCATCACATACTAAAATTTCCCCGGATTTTAACTTGTAGAAATCATCAAAAGAATTTATAATTCTGGCCAACCCAGATACAATTCCTGGAGAAGAAGGTTGGCCAATTAGTTGTCTAGGTTTAAAATTAGGCTTCAATTTATTTTCAACTGCCATTTTTTTCTTTTTAATAGAAACTGGTGACTTTTCAATATCTAGTAACGCATTATAGATCGTCTCCCAATCTTCCAGGATTAAATCATCTTTAGACTTCATCCGACCTTCATTTATTAAAATTTCACATCCCTGATTTAAAAAAATCAAAAGTTGGTTTTCTAATTTTCCTAAAAGGATGTTATCATCATCTCTGAGCTTCCAACTCAATTTTCCTATGCGTAAAACTTCGTTTACCTCTTCACGACGAGATTCTCCTGCGGCAGAATATAACTTGTCAAGATATGACTTTTTTTGATTTTTGCTAGTGGAAATTTTATGTTGGTTTTCTTCCACAGAGGTTTCCAAATTCAATTCTTTAATTGGATTTCCCTTTTTTATTTGTGATTCATTGTCTATTTCGGGTTCCTTTTTTGATAGTTCCCATATATTCCTCAGAATCAACTCAGGATGGTCTTTAAATGACCGATTTTCGTACATTAAATCCAGGTGATCGTTTAATAAAGATTTGAATTTCTTGACAAATTCCAAAGACGTCCTGGTTTGATTGAGTTCATCCAAATCAGCAAAAAGCTCTTTACTTTTAATTTGATTATTTATAAGATATTCAATTTTTGAATTAAGAACTTGGTCATTTTTTAATAATAATGAAAGTGATTTAAATTGCCTGTTTCTTTCAGATGCTAACAAATCGTCAGTTTTTAAAATTTCCATGAATTCATAAGGATTTTTTGGTTTTACCAGGTCATTATAGTATGTTCCAAAGTTTCTAATTCCATGAGCAAAAGGTATGAAATCATCCCAGTATATTTTTTTCCATTTGAAATATATATCTGCTCTTTCTTTGATTTTATCCGCCAGCAAATCCTTTTTCATTCCCTGAGGTTTTTCCAGAGACAGTCTTTTACCTTCATTTTCGAGTTGAGGTATCAAATCGTTTTCAACTTTATCAGAAAGCTGTTTAAGCCTTTCAAAATTGGGAGTTAAAGTTAAATACCATTTTCTTTCTTCATTAGAATCTTCAATGCTAGTAATAGGCCTTACTTGAAGAACCGTGAAGTTTTCACCTTTACCAGTCCATTCAATATCAGCCGAAAAGCCAAAAGCATCTTCTATTTTTTTAGTTTGGGTAATTATGTATTCCAACTCATCTAAATTCAAAAGAGAAAGATTTAATTTCTTGGTTTCCTCAGGTTGAATGTGCTGGAGTATATTGTGATTATCCCTTTGTACGACCCATTTTTCCCCTACTTTAATGTTATCAACCAGATTACTAAGGTAACCCCCTACCACTTCTATAACAAGATTATTCTCATTTCCAGTGGGATCTTTGGAAAAAGCCAACCCAGATACTGGTTTTTTTTCCATGATTTGTATTAAAACTGCAATGGAGCTTTTTAAAGAATCTAATTCCAGTTCTTCTCGGTATAAAATAGCCCTATCGCTCCATAATGAAGCCCAAACCAGTTTTATGGATTCCAATATTTTATCTATTCCCTGAACATTAGTATAAGATTCATGGATTCCTGCAAAAGAATTTTTTTTGGAATCTTCCGCTGGTGAAGAAGATCTCACAGAAAACTTGGAATCATCACCAAATTCATTAATTTGCTTAATTATTTCTAACTGGATTTCTAAAGGAATTTCTGATTTTAAAAAGGCCGATCTTATCCTTAAAGATGCATCCCACATTTCTTCCCATCGCATTTCTTCAAAGGGTTTTTTAAAAATTTCCATATCTATTATAGAAAATAAATTGTTGTGTTCAATAAATTTTTTGTATGCTTCCGTAGTCAAACAAAAACTTCGAGGAATTTTAAATCCTTTATTTGAAGCTAAAAATAAATTTCTTGTTTTTGAACCTACTTGATCAAGATCCGGAGGATTGTGTGAATTTTCAAAGGAAAATATTATTTTTGAAGAGGGTTCCATTCGAAAACCTCCTGAAATCTCCTTACCAGAAAATATCGATAAACTTCCACCAGAATAAGGGCATTAGGCGGAGATTTTACAAATAAATCCAGATAAGGGTGTTTTTTAATTAGTAAATCTGCCCATTTATCAAATTCTGGAGAATTATTCAATATTTTCGATTTTCCCGTGATGGTAACCCCACTAACTTTATTTACACCAGAAGGGACACTGGAACGATTGTCTACAAAAAGAGCAACTTTATCTGATTCAGATAAAAGACTGAATTTTCGGGTTTTAAAAGGGGTAGAAAAAACAATATTTTTCAAATCAGAACTAGAAGCAAAACTTATTATTGAAGCATATGGTTGTCCATACCCTTGAGTCGCTAAAACAGCGAATAGTTCATTAAATACTAATTGTGAAATTTCTTCAGTTACATTCAGATCAGATTCTTGACAAAAATTATCTTTAGAATGATCTACACACATAGGCTCGTCAAATTCTTTCATTTTTAATCTCGAAAATTTTTTATGAATTTTTATGCTATGATTGAATATATTATTTTATGTAGCTTATTCATATTATTTTTAATCAATTAAGGTTGGATAAAAAGGAAAATCGTCTTGGTTTTCATTTTTAATATTTAAATAAACCTAATCTTTTTACTAGATTATTCATATAATATATTGTATCATAGGGGGAATTTTATGTCATTAACAGATAATCTTTTAAAAGAAGTTAAAAAACAAACCAAAAAATCAAAACATGATAAACATCATAAAAAGCACAAAAGTCATGGAAAATCTGGAATTCCAGACGAAGTAGAAAAAATGGCTAAAAAAGAGCTGAAAAAACGGCTCAAATTTTAATTTTCATAATTATTTTTCGATTTTTTTTAAATAATATATTTAATTTTAAATTTTTACTAAACCCCATTTTTCTAAAATTGTTTATTTGAGGATAACCAAATATATTATTATATTAACTTAAAAGAGGGGATTGTATGGATGAAAAAGAAATACAAGAATTTGTGGACAATTTCAAAGGAATGACTTGGGACGATTTGGAAGATGCTATGGGTGTAATGACCAGAGAAGATCTGGCTCAGGCTATTCATAAACTAAAAGAAAGATTTGGTTAAATAAAATCAAAAAACTGGATGAATAAGTAAAGATTTAAAAATCTTTATTTATCATTGATTGTTTTTAGAATTTATTTTATTGAAAGATTATTAAATTCAATAATTGTTAATTATTATTATTAATTTTCAAATTATATTTTAACAATTATCTCATTTTTTCTTAAAAACCCGGGCACTGCTGGATGATTATATTGGGCCACAATGAAGTTTGATCTTGGTTCAATACTATTTTTATCCAACCAAATTTTTAATTCACCTATTTTTTTAATAGATAAATCTTCCTTGGCCCTTCCTGAAAATCTCATAACTGCCATTCGTTGGTTTTTTTCTTCTTTAAACTTAATTCTACCGTCATCAGGTTCAGGAAGTGTTTCTAAATTATATTTTGATGGCATAGTGAAAGAAATACGATAAATCTCTTTTCCCGCCTTTTCTTCAGTAACCGGAACCGTCATAGGAATCTTCTCAGAACCAGAAACAACCTCTTCAGTAACCGGAACCGTCATAGGAATCTTCTCAGAACCAGAAACATTTACACCCGATACCGGGGTGGTCATGGGAATCTTAGATTTCTTTTTATTTCCTCCAAAGATGTAGTTAGCCAGGATAGAAAATCCCATACCCAATGCATTTCTATAATCAGCTTCCACATCTACCTGAGCTAAGATGTAATCATCATATTCCCTTATTTCGAAGTTTCCATCTTTTTTCTCTACTTTATAAGAAGGACTTTCCGTCATAAAATACCCCCTCTAATTTAATATTAATAATTATGGTTTTAACAAAATATAATATTGTTTATATAATATTTTTTAAATATTTTAAAAAATTGATTAAACAAAATTCAGCAGTTTTTGGGTATTAAACTGGAAGTCTATAAAATGATGTGGATTATAACAGCTAAATGTGATTTGTGTATGGCTGAAAGGACTTTAGAATTTGAGAGTGATGTTCCACCATATTCTATTGGAGAACAAATTGAAAAATGCCCTTTCGATGGTAAATACGTGGTGGAAGAAATTGCCGAGATTGATTAGTTTTAATTTTATTTTTAATTACAAATCTCCAAGCTAAGTTCCATTTTAAACAATATTCAATAACTATAATAATTTCAAAGTTCATAATTATTAGTAATATATGGAGGGATGATATGGATAATGAAACTAGAAGGGAATTGATTGCCAAATCACCAATTACCTTTGAAAGCCTGCGAAAATGGAATATAGGTGCAGGATTCTTGCATTTAATCCAGGGGATAATTTTAATTGGCTTGGGATTATGGCTGGAATGGACAAGGGACCTATACACTTTTTACATAAAATTCACAGTTGTATCTTTAAGACCACCAACATTTGAGGTACTGCCTGATCCACAAGTGGTATTCACAGTAGATTATCTTGGAGTAATTCTAGCATCTTTTCTGCTGATTTCAGCTGTAGCTCACTTTGTAATAGCTTTTTTAAGAAATAAACAATACAATGAGAACTTAAAAAAAGGATTAAATCCTTACCGGTGGTATGAATACGCACTTTCCAGTTCCATAATGATTGTTTTAATTGCTCAATTCCTGGGAATCTGGGATTTATGGACATTAGTAATGATATTTGTTCTTAATGCAATCATGATACTTTGCGGATATCTAATGGAAAAATTAAATCAATATCCTAAAAAAACAGACTGGACACCATATCTAGTTGGATGTTTAGCAGGATTTACACCGTGGATAGTAATGGCTGCATACTTTATAGCTGCTTTAGGATCTTCAGAAACTGCACCACCCACTTTCGTCTATCTGATACTTTTAATTTACTTCATCATGTTCAATACGTTCTCTATAAACATGATTCTTCAATACAAAGGTATTGGAAAGTGGAAAGACTATTTATACGGTGAAAAAGTCTATATTGTATTAAGTTTAATCGCCAAAACAGCACTGGCATGGTTAGTATTTGTGGGTATTTTTGCCCCATTCTAACCACCAATTAATTTATTATTTTTATAATATTACACAATTATTAATTTAGAATTATTTATTAGGTAACTTTTTTATTAAAAAAAATAAAATATCTATTTATGGTAGTTATAATCCCACAAGGAGACTTTTCAACTAATGCATCTTTAGTTATCCTAATAATTTTTATAGTGTTGTTACAATTAAGAGAACGGGAACTCAACCGTGGAGATTATTTATTTTACCAATAATCCTTACATTTTAACCATCCAAGTCATATCCATGGAAATATCTAGTGCCTTCGATTTTATCATTTTGATAATTGGTTTAATTTTAGGAACCATCCTGGGTAGGTAGATTTATGGATGTTAAAAACAACAAAAACAATGATAAAATAATTTTAAAAGGATCACATGTAGCTGTAGCAATATGGATACTTATTATCCTTTTAAAGTTATATGGTGAGAATATATTAAATAATATGAGTATTATTAAAGTTGATTTAGTTCTGGCCCTTTTTCTAATGATAACTTTAGGAACTGTAGTTTCTAGGAGAATAATTATTTATTGGAAATATTTAAAACATAAAAAAACTAAAGAAATTTAAATCATTAAATTAACGGGTGATAAAATGAAAATGGAAGAATTATTAAAAAAGTGTCCTGAATGTGGAAGTCAAGATAAAACTGTCCAAAGAAAAATTATGGATGAGCACCGCGCACATGCCACCACTAAGGCCATTGTTTGCGAAAAATGTGGCCATATTTTTGAATCCAGTGAAAATAAGGAAAATGAAGAATAGAAATTGAAGAATAATATTTAAGGAATAGGATATCCCATAATCATCATCCTACCTTTTTCTGATGTATTCCTACTGAAAAACTTATTAAGAAGTCAAATCAGACTTTACTGTTGGTTTAATAATTTTTTCCATGCTTTTACTATTTCAGAATCTTTTCAGTACTATTTGCTGCTCTCCAAATTTACAATACCTAACCCACCACCAGGCCCTGAAATAAACCATACTTGGTTACTATTAACTTTAATCAATATTGTGAAGTTAATTGAACCCATTATATTATTTAAATTGACTAGAAGATGATAATCAATTAATAAACAAAAATATATTAATATTAATTATTTTATAATCATTATTAATTATTTTTCCTTATTTTATTTTGAGTTTATACAGTTAATTGGTTATATACTCTTAGATCATTATAAATTGTATATTATCACTCCATAATATAAATTATAGGATCTAAGGGCTTTATTAAATAATCAAAAATATAATAGAATATTTATTTTATAAAAAAATACGAATCGAACGTAATAAATAAATTAAATAGCTAATAGGTTAATGTAACCATTTTATTTGTTATAGAGGGTCCTTAATCTCATTTTGACCCCCCTTATTTTTATAAAATCTTTAAGGGCCCTCCATAATACTTATTTTAAGTTTTTAAATTTAAAAAATAATTAAAATTGATTGCAATATTATAAAAACTATAATACTAAATAACAACCAATAGTCAATTAAGATAATTATTTTAAATGATAATCAGGTAAACGGTGTTTAAATGGCATTTCATGTTATGTTAATTCCTTCTATGGACTGTCCTTCCAATTGCAGTTACTGCTGGGGTGTGGACAAAGAATCTGAACGTATGGATATCGAAATAGTCGAAGAGACTGTGGAATGGTTAAAAAATTTCCGAAAAGAACCAGTAACTTTTACTTTTCATGGCGGAGAGCCCCTACTAACAGGATACGAATTCTATAAAAAGGCGCTTGAATTATTAAGTCAGGAATTAAGTGATTTAAATCCTGCTTTCGCAATTCAAACTAATTTATGGCTAATGACTCCGAAAATTGCCGAGCTTTTTGCAGAATATAATATTCCCATTGGATCCAGCTTAGATGGACCCCTTGAAATTAATGATTCCCAGAGAGGTTCAGGCTATTTTGAAAAAACAATGCAAGGTTATAAAATAGCTAAAGAAAAAGGATTAAATGTTAGTTTTATAAGTACTTTCACATCCAGTTCTATTGCTCAAAAAGAAGCTATATTTAATTTCTTTTTAGAAAATAATCTTGATCTTAAATTACACCCCGCCTTACCATCACTTAGAAGTGAAGACCCTGAAGAGTGGGCCATATCTCCAGAAGAGTACGGGAAATTATTAATTTATCTTTTAGATGAGTATTTAGAGCACATGGGTGAAATAGAGATTAAAAATATTGACCATCTCTGTAAAGGAGTTTTTGTTCGCAGAGGGGTCGTTTGTACCTATGCGGACTGTGTAGGTGATACTTTTGCCATAGGCCCTGATGGAAATATATATCCTTGCTACCGTTTTGTAGGAATGGAAGAATATGTAATAGGAAATGTGCGTGATCATCCCAGCATGGAAGACTTATCTAAATCAGAAGCTTTAATAAGCTTAAGAGACTGGGAAAAATTAGTAGATGATGAATGTGCAGATTGTTCTTATATAAAGTTCTGTAGAGGTGGTTGTCCATACAATGCTTTAACTATGGACAAAGAGTCTCAAAAAATGGAGATAACTGGCGTAGATCACCAATGTGAAGCTTATAAAATGATTTTTAGAGAAATTACAGATAGGGCCAATAAAGAATTTTTATCCTCACCAAACCTTATGATGCCAGGAATGCAATCATCTAGTGAAAATAAAAATAAAAGAAAATCTAGTATAATGGATATAATGATGAAAAGATCCTAAAATAATTTAATTTAGAATTTATAGGATTTTAATATGGATTAATTCAATCATTAAAATGTAAAAACCTTTGAACATCATCCACATAAGATACAAATTCAATTACAGAATTTACATACTCTCGGGCCTCATCCACTTCATTAAAATCATAGTCTTTACTATTTAAAACTTCCATGAACCTTTTTCTCATCTCAGTTTCCAGCTTAGCAGATAAAAACTCAAATAAATCTGTGAGGTCTTCTTCATCCATGGCCATCTTTGCTTTTCTCATGATAGGACTTAAATCATCTTTAGAGGATTTGATTCCACAGAATGGTTCATTTTTTCCTTTTAAATGCAAACGAACAACCGTTTCAAAAAACCAATAATCAGCCAGATCAGCAGCATCCGCATTAAGTTCCCTTACAAAGGATGCTTTTTCAAATGCAGACTTTATCTCATTCTCATCCTCTTCATTTACATAAGGAAGTATGTGATTTACATTTTCCATTTCAAGTGCCATTTCTGCAGCTTTTACTACTGGCCCACCCATAGAATCGCAGTTTGAAACCATTTTTTTACCCTCGAAATTCTAATTAAATATTCGAATATAATTTATGTAAAGCAATATATTTCGGTTATTATTTTTGTATAAACTATTATTTAGTATTGTGACATAGAAAATATTTTCAATAGGTAAACAATTAAAACCGTATACTATAAAATAACCATAATTTTTAATAATTGTAAATATATTATTAATTAATTTAGTAATTAAATAACTATCTAATTTATTTATATTACTAGAATACCATTTAGATGTTTAGTGATTAAAATAATGTTTTAATCTGAAATTTTATCAGTAGATTTTTAAAATCATCATATATAATCGAGGTCTGATAATTTTGCTTCCCTACGAGCCTTTGATAAAAATTGCACATTCCCAAATAAAGTGTTATGATCACAAAACTCAAAAGAAAGTTAAAACTGGTGAAATACATACTTACAATTCTAAACAGTATGTGATACCTTTAAAAAACGACCAACCATTTTCCTGTGCCGAAGAAGTAGCTATTATTAAGTCTGAAGACTATTTCAGAATTGATAAACTCTTGCAACAGCGTAAATTAGAATATGATGATTATCTTGAACGAAATATTGCTCTGGAAAGGGAATTGAAAGAACTTAAAGTGAAGCTGAAGTATTATGCTGATATAAACGCAGATACAAAAATTTCACAATTAAAGAAAATAGAAAAAGAATTTCAGCAAATCCAATCAAAATATGAAAAGAAATATTTGGAGATGGAAAACCAGCTCAAACGAAAAAATAAAGAACTTTTAGAGGCTAAAAAAGAGATAAATTCTAAGGAAGATTTAATAAAAGATTTAAAAGGAGAAAAAGAAGAACCAGCAGAAGGCTTTTTAGGAAAAATGAAGGGAATATTTCCTAAAAAAATATCAGAAGATAAAAAATGTGTTAATAATGAAAAGAAGTAAAATTAAAAATTAAATAGAGTAATATCTTGAAGATATTATTAATCTAAATCATACTAATAAATTACTTTCTAAGGAGTTATAAACCGCACTATAAGATCCATTACCTGCCCTATTAAGGTCATTTTGAATATTTGAATCGTCACCTTCACTTATCCAATTTTCCCAGCTTTCTTTAGTTTTTAGGTGATTTTTTTGTAAAATAGAATCTAAATTCCCAGAATAAAAAGAAATTTTTGCTTTTAAAAACATGGCCCTAATCTCATATAATGTATGCAACGGTTTAGACGTTCCACTTTCAAAATGAGGGCCAGCAAGACCATCAGACATATAATGAGTGGCCACACCATAGCAATAGCTAGAATAATTATAATTACCGTTTTTATAACTAATTTTTCCCCTACTTAACCAGTATTTAGCCTTTTCAAGATTATAAGGATAAACATGGTATTTAAAATCTAAGAATTTAGTATCTGGATCATCTGAACCATCTATCATTAAATCTAAATTAAGATTTTTGGATACATTTTCAGGCAGTGAGTAATATGTCTGCTCTGCAATATCATGATGGTTGGTTACTGACCAGGCCATAGCAGGAGATACAAAAAGAATAGGTATCAATGCTAGGAATATTAAATTTATATATTTTTTCATAATGCTCTGAATTTAGCAAATATCTAAATTAATCTGAAATTTTATTATTATTTTATAATTTTTCGAATACAACTTAATTCAACTTTATAATATGTACTTAATACTCCTATTTAAATTAATCGAATTATGTAAAAAAATAATAGTGATAATATTTAATTTACTTAATCCATTATCATTGCAAAATAAAATCATACAATCTTAAATACATTTTCCAAAAAAATCTTATAATGCACCATGACAAAAAGTATTTGATAATGAAAGACTATTTTTTAATATGGATGAAAAAAAAGTTCTTGGTGCTAAAGACAGAAATAAAGTTCTGATTTTACTATTCTTGGGAGTGTTTATGGGGGCGCTGGATATAGGAATTGTTGGTCCTGCCCTACCATCCATGGAATCATTTTTCAATATCAATGCACGTTCTGCATCATGGGTATTTGCCATTTATATTTTATTCTTCATGATTGGGACGCCATTAATGGCCAAGCTTTCAGATATGTATGGTCGGCGATCAATTTATATTTTAGATGTTACTTTATTCGCCATTGGTTCAGCCATAACTGCATTTTCATTTTCATTTGAGATGATGCTCTTGGGTAGGGCCATCCAAGGATTTGGTGCAGGGGGAATATTCCCGGTGGCCAGCGCATTCATTGGAGATACATTTCCGCCTGAAAAGAGAGGTGGGGCTTTAGGAATTATAGGGTCTGTATTTGGATTTTCAGCTGTCATTGGGCCAATATTAGGCGGATTGCTATTAAAATACGGTTGGCAATGGTTATTTATAATTAATTTACCCATAGCACTGTTAGTTATTATATTAAGCTTCTTTATTCTACCAGTGACCAAGAAAAAGTGGGTATCTGACTTTGATTGGAAAGGTACCATTGTTCTTAGCGTATTAGTAACTTCTCTGGCATATGGAGTCAATCAGATAGAAACTGGAAATTTCTTGGGAAGTTTTATTTCATTAAAAGTGTGGCCTTTCCTATTACTGGCATTACTACTAATCCCTGTGCTATGGAAAGTAGAAAAGAAGTCTGATGATCCTATTATTCAGGTTGATCTTCTATCCAATAAAGAGGTTAGATTAGCCACCGGAATTTCCATTGGTACTGGTTTATCCCAGTCTGCAATTGTATTTATTCCCAGTTTTGCAGTGGCAGCATTTAGTTTGTCCATTACCGATGCCAGTTTTATGTTAATTCCTCTGGTTTTGACCATGACTATTTGTGCACCACTGATAGGTTTATTACTGGACCGGCTGGGATCTAAAATAATTATTTTAGTGGGATCATTTCTGCTAATTGTCGGAATGATTATGATTTCGCTTCTGGCCAGCAATACTTATATTTTTATGATATCCGAAGTAATAATGGGTATGGGCCTAATAACTATTTTAGGATCTCCCTTACGATATATAATGCTTTTTGAAAGCCCTCCAAAAGAAAGAGCTTCTGGACAGGCACTGATAAATATAAATTCCAGCGTCGGGCAGTTAATTGGAGGTGCATTTATTGGAACCGTGATTGCATCCCAAACTGGATTATCAGGATATGAAACTGCCTATCTATTGATAGCCTTTGTGGGAATAGTAATTCTTGGCCTGGCCTTGGGATTAAAAAGTAGAAAGGAACAATTGAAAACAACAAAAAGTAATTTTTAAAATAAGTAGAGGTGAGGTTATGGCTAAAGATTGTGAAGTAGATAAAGCCTTTGAGGCAGAACTTAAAGGGAAAATGGGTTGGAAGTGTTCGTGTTCACTGGATATTGTAGATAAAGAATCGACTCTGCGACAGATCAATTGCAAAAAATGTGGAAAAATATTTAAAACCAATAAAGACACAGATTTGTGTTTTGATTGCAGAAATAAAAAATAAAAAATAAAAAATAAAAAATAAAAAATAAAAAATAAAAAATAAAAAAT
>CAYUFT010000052.1:2080-14941 GCA_964444115.1 uncultured Methanobacteriaceae archaeon | reverse complement strand
AAATCTTGCTTGTTTTTCTGTTTCATCCATTATGATGACCTCTTATTTTTATTTTCAATATTTTATTTCAATTTATAAAATTTCAACTTAGGATATTATTAAATTTGTTCGATTATAATAAAACTATTCGTATAATAACAAATAATATTTTATCACTCATAATATAAATAATTAATTTAATAAATTCTAATGACAAAATATAACGCAGGTTATATTATTAAAATTCTTTGATATAAATTAATATATTATATTCAAATTAATGAATACTAATTTATAAAATTATAAAGATGAATTAGAAGTTTTTAAATCCTTAATCATCTCACGACATTTCTCTATCCATTCTTCCCTTAAAAGTTCATCAGTACAAGCCATAGCAACAATATTATCTTCTGAAAGATCTTTTATAACTCTAAAACCTTCAGGAAGAATTCTAAAAATAGCATCATAGATTTTTCTTTTTAGATTTTCAACTGGGTCCACCACAACCATTCCTTTAATATCTGTGGATGGGTTTTCAATAATTATTTCAAACCGGCTAGGCTGTTGAATTTTCTCCCGACCTTCAAGGTCCCATAATTTTTTAAGAAGATTAGGTAAATAATTTTCATCTTTAATGCGAATAGTGGTCTTATCTTCTTCTACTTCATAAGAATAAGTAGCAAGGTCTTCAATTAAAACGGGTTGAGTTGTTTTGGCCACCATGACTGCAATAATAAATACTGGTTCTCGAGGGTCAATAAATACCCTCATGTCTTTAATTGACCTATTAATTTGCAAATCATGAGTTACTTGTTTTATTATCAACTCGTAAACTGCAGCCCCTTTAGTATCGTAACATTCTACTAACATTAAAAGTCCTCTTTAAATTTGACAGGTATTAAATACTAATTCACAATTCCAGCTAATAACTATTCTTGGCGTTTACCTAATCCAGAAACAAGAAGCGCAGACCCTACAGCCCCAATATATTGAGAATATTCTGGGACAATAACATCAATTCCTCCAAGCACGTCACTAACAGCTTCCACCAGCCCATCAATTAAAGAGGTTCCACCTACCTGAATAAGAGGTTCTCGAACATCTATTTCTTGAAGTTGCTGCTCATAAACCTGTTCTGCTACAGAATGACATGCTGCTGCGGCAACATCTTCCTTAGTGCTCCCTGCGGCAAGAGAAGTGACCAAATCCTGAATACCGAATACAATACAGTAACTATTCAATAGTGCATTTTTGTAGTTTCCTTTTATGGCCATAGGGCCTAGTTCACTGATGTCAGCCCCTAATCGACGGGCAGTGATTTCTAAGAAACGACCTGATGCTCCAGCACATATTCCACCCATGGTAAAGTTATCTGGAATACCATCATTAACAGTAATCACTTTATTATCCATTCCACCAATATCTAAAACAGTAGCTTCTCCTTTTTGATGGCCTGCCAAATAAACTGCGCCTTTAGAATTGACAGAAAGCTCTTCCTGAATCAATTCCGCCTCCATTTTCTTTCCAATGGTTAGTCGGCCGTAGCCAGTTACACCCATACCCTCAATATCATCCATGCTATAGCCTGTACCTTCCATGGCCTGGGCAATTCCATCATTAGTACAACCAATAACATCAGTTGTTGGTAGCCATCCTGTCCCAATAACCTCATTATTTTCCATTAAAACAACTTTAGTAGTGGTAGAACCAGAATCTACACCTAAAGTTAGGCCTTCTTGTTTTTCACGAGCCAATATACTCTTTCGGGCTACAATAGTGGAAAGTGCCTCCATTCGGATAAATAACTCATCTGCCTTGGTTCTCTCAGTGAAAGAATAAGTTACCACGGGTAATCGAGTGTTCTGTTGAATAAATCTCCTAACCTCATTTCTAACCAGTGCCCCTTCAGCACATCTAAAACAAGTAGCAATGAAAACAGCGTCGGCATCACTTTTGCCTTCCACAATAGACATGGCACGGGCAATCATTAATCTAATACCTGAACTGGCACAGTTAAAACCAAATTTTTCATAAGCTTCATCAATATAATCAATATCCGTCTCAGGAATTATAATTTCAGCGCCAAAAGTACTGGCTGCTTTTTCTATTTCTTTCTGAACACCACTGTACTCAGTTCCACACGAAATTTGGGCTATTTTAACCATTGTCTTCCTCCAGTGAGTCTAAAAAGGTGTTAATCTTATTTACAAGTTCAGTTGTTTCATCCTTAGTTTTAGGGTATTTCAGTTCCAGAGTAGGTATTCCTCTTTTTCTAAGATAGAATACACATAATTCATTAGTTCTGGCACATCCAATACATCCAAATCCAAAAGGAGCCTCATCCATAATAATGGCAGCTTCTGCCTCTTCTATTAATGGCCCAAAAATAGACATCCTTCCTCTAACACCAGAGGGGACCTCAATAGCCGCGTATTTTAGGCCCTTAATAGGATCTTCCTCAGTGAGATTGAAAGGTGGTGAATCAATTTCGGGGTCTTTAACTTTTTTTCTTATTTCATTTTGTAAGACTAAAGCCTTATGGCCTCTTCTTTCGATTAAGTCTGCGAGTATTAGTGAATTTGGTGGAAATATAGCTACTTTCAATAGAATTCCCCCTGGGAAGGTTCATTTTTAATAGGTTCTGGTCGGCGAGAAATCTCAATCATATCACTAAAAAGGCCTTTAGTAATGTCAACTATGCCAATAGCAGCAATAGTTTCATTATTTTCTTTTATAGGGACAACTACCAGTGGCATTCCCTGATAAGGTCCAGATTCAGGCTCTCCATGTATGGTTTGTCCAGTTTCTAAAACTTTTTCTAAAACAGGACCCGTATATTCGTAATCAATAACTTCACCGTCTTCTATGCGTACTCCTTTTGAATTTTTAGTTCGCATAGTAAGGGGCAGGTTATTAATCAGTTCGTGAATGGCCAGTGCCATGCTTTCAATATCTTTTCCAGCTGATGATGGAGTAATTTTCATTTTTAGCCCTCATCTTGAATTTTTGATGATTTATCTGATGATTTTGATTTAGAATAGGATTTTTCAGCAATTTCCCTAAAGTCATCCACAGAAACTTTCTTTGGTTCCTCAATTTCAACTTTTTGCGGCTTTTTTAAAGCTTCACCAACAAAACCCAGTAATTTAAATTCCTTTTCCAGTTGATGATAACCTTCTCGAGCAGCTCCCCTATGGCCCCTGCATCTCCGGGGGTCACCTGGTGGGAAACCGCGATCTTTGGTAAATATATTATATGGATCCAGTTTTCTAGCTTTTTCAACAGCCTGATCGACATATTCCTGGTCTCCATAAACCATAGCCCCATAACAGGTTGATTTTATGGTCAAAGGAAGTTCCATCATGTGCAAATTTTGGGTCAACTCACTCTGGCTAATAGTGGCTCCAGGACCCAGAATAATCATTCTGGTTCGAGTATGGTCATCTTTACAAACTTCAGGACTTTCTTTCGGCGACATATACTAAATCCCCCTCTTTAAATTTCTCTAAGTTTTCTAAGCCTTTATTTATTGATCCAATTATATTAGTACCATTAAATGGTTCTCCTGTCGGGCCAAATTCGTCATTATCTTCAAATCTAACCCCAATTATACCAATATGCCTTCTGGACATGTTGGTTATTCCCAATTCTCCCTTATGAACACATTTTTGAGGGTTACTCTCTGGAATCAATCCTTTTGCTTCTTTAGAATCACCTTTAAACATTATTACTTTCATTCCAGGAAAAGCAAAATGCACTTTTATAGATCCTAAAGGAGCATCAATCAAACCAGAAATCTTTTTAAAGTACCATGTGGAACGTGGAGCTTCGTTATTGAATTCAACTTCTATTAAATTATCTTTATTAATTCCTAAAGTTTTTACTTTCTTTTCTTTAACAATATCCATAGTAAATTGAGGTTCTTGACTAACTACCAATGCATCATCATCAGTTAAACCATCACGAATATGTTCAATTCCTCTCATCTTTAGGAAGGCCTCTGCTTCTTTTTGAGTCATGGCCAGAGCCATTATACGTTCTGGTTCAATTTTAAAAGTGACTTCATCGTCTTTTTTGGCTATATCCATAAGTTGTATGCCTTGCTCAACATTTCCAATAATATTATGTGATGGGGTGGCAACCCTATCCTCACGGTAAATATAAACTTTGCCCACACCTTTTCCGGTGTTTCTAAAAGTAACTGTGCCTCTTTTTCGTTCTCCCGCCGCTTCCGGATCTTTTTTCAATCCCTGCAAGGCATAAAAACCTACAAATGTATTTGATTCATAATCAACCGTGATTTTTCCATCTTTGGCCAGTGCATAAAGGTGTTCTGTGGATTGTGGAGAATCACCAGAAGGTTTCACCAGCACATAAGTAAATATCTGATTTCCTTCTTCTAGAAGAGTTCCAATGTCGGTTACGGCTGCACTTTTTATAATACTCTTACGCTCAATAACCGGTTCGACACTGAGAATAGTATCCCTATCCTCCAAATTTAGAACTGTTCTTCTACCACCAGCAATTCTGGCAAAAACCCCACGATTGCCCTTAGGAACACCATAAACCGCAGAATGATCATCCCTAACCAAAATTATGTGGGTGGAATCAGAGGTGAACCCTGAAAGACTTAAAATAACTTCTCCTTCTTCATAAAAAAATTCATCCCGGGTTGATTCCAAATCAGTCTTAATAGGGCCTATGGCCGCCTCATCAGAGGTTGTCCATCGGACATGGAGATTTTCAAATAGTTTGTAATTCTTTTTCCATACATTAACTATCTCTTGAGCATCATCATCTTCAACCATTTCGATAATTATGATACCATGGTTGGTCTTGATTTTATATTTGTTAATATGTTTTTCAAACTCTTCTTTGCCCTTAATAACCCCTAAAACACAGCCTTCTTTATAAGGAGCATTAGTAGCTTGAATAGCGTCTTTTATAGTAGCGCCATTTGGAAGCTCTACTTTCCGGCCATTGACCTTTACCAGCATTGGATTCCCTCTTTAAATTGAAGTATCGAGAATTTTATTAATTAATTAATTTAGATATGAATTAATTAGGAATTTTTTATTAAATATATTATTTAATGAAATATGGATTAATTCTGTATTTAAAATCCTATTTAATACCTATTTTTAAAGAACTAGTTATTTAAATTTTACAATTTTTGATAATTAGATTTATATTATAAAACTAGTGGGGCAATAAACAAATCTAAGACAAAATAAAAGGATAATATCTAATAATTAATTGAAAAGAAGTAATTTAAAGAATAATGAATTAAAATAAGTTGAAATCATCTAAATTAATTTAACTTTCCTCCCTTACACCCATTATTCCATTTGTTTTTAAATCAAAAAGAACTCTTTTTTGGCCTTCATGTTCTAGATACAGTTTTTCATCAGCAATTATTTCTCCTACAATCGCCCCACTTATGCTAACCTCTTTTAAAAGCTCTAAGCATCTATCAACAGTTGAAGGTTTGCAGGTTAGAACAAATCCAGATCCAGGATATGATTTAAGCCATTCATCCCAGCTTACAGATTCATTGCGTGGAATTTTATTTAATTCAACTACAGCACCTACTCCCGAAGATTCTAAAAGCATTCCAAGGGTCCCTAAAGTTCCAGGATTGCTTATGTCTTTTCCAGCCGTAACCAGTTTTTGAGCCCCTAATTTACCCATGACATCAATTTGGGCCTGAACTAGGGCCGGTTCTTTATTAGTAGTTGTATCCCAGTTTAAAGCAAATTTAGGGTGCTGTCTTCCATCTAAGTCAATGGCCACAATCACCTGGTCACCTACTTGGGCATCGCAACTAGTTATTAACGCATTCTTGGGTACAATACCAGAAATAGAAACGTCAAGGGCATCATAGGGCGTATCAGGATGTACGTGGCCACCAACCATAGGTACACCAAATTTCCGGGCCCCATCTTTTATTCCTTCCATGACGGCATAGCAGGATTCTTCATTGTTAACAGATAGAACATTGACCATACCCATTGGTTTTCCACCCATGGCCGCAATATCATTCACATTTACCAGAACCGAACAATATCCTGCCCAGTAAGGATCAGCAGTCATTAATTTGCCCCAAATTCCGTCGGCAGCTAAGAGTAATAACTTTCCATCACCAATATCTATGGCTGATGCATCGTCACCAAAATTAAGCACAGTATTGCCTGCAACATTGTAAACGTCTTTTAGAATATTTGTTATTTCTCTAATTGGTTTTTTTCGGGTGACTCCTTCAAAATTTTTGAGAGAATCAACAAGAGCGTCTAAATCCAAATCTACACCTCAACAATCTCTGTTTCTTTTATATAATATTGAGCAGCCGTATTATCTATAAGTTGTAGTAATTCCTTTTTAAAAGTTTCTATGTCATCAATTTCTATGAATTCTAAGCCATTAAATAGTTCAGAAAAGATTATCTGACCAATTATATCATCCCAACCACTTTCCAACTCTACAATCATGGATCCGGAACTTTTAAATCCACTTTCCACTACTTGATCCACATCACCATCCGTAATACCAATAATAGGTATTTCAAAGCGATATAAAATATCTGCAGCCACTAGCGTAGTATCATCACCTATGGTAACCACTAAATCCGCGTCTTTAAGACGATAAATATCTTCGGCAGCGTGATTTAAAAAAGCAATTTTAAATTTCTCATTCAATTCCCGAGACTTAACTATTCTGGGATCAACTGCAGATCTTCTTAAAAGTCCTGTCTTTACAATAGCCTTATTTAAGTCAATTTTACCCAGTTTTTCCACACCATGAGTTTTTAGTTCCCCACCCATGATTTGATTTATGATACCCTCTTCAGCAACTAAAATAACCTCTTCTTGAGTTGATCTTCCAATTACAATACCATTGAGAAAAATATTTTCATCCTTGGATACTCCCACTAATTTACGATAAGTTTTGGAACCTTTTATGGAGTTTTTGTGGTTGCAATCAATTCCATTAAAAAATATCTCTTTCATTACCACATTGGGTTTGACAACTTGGAGGCCCATCTTAGTTGCAATTTTCCCCGCCAATGGCCTGAGCGATTTTCTCCAGGGTATCACACAACCATCAACTTCATCTGGCCTTTCAATTTGGATAAGCTTAGGTTTAGATTTGGATTTTTTAAAAACTTTGTAGCCAAAGGCATGACCCGTTACATCTGATTTTCCAGAGTTTATTAAAAAAATAATTTCAGAACCTTCCTCTTGAAATTTATCAATGGATTCACTGGGAAGTCTTTTGGTAGAAATATCAATTAAATCTTCTAAATGAGCATCATGAACTGCGGTACGCCCCATGGTTCCACCCAGACGAGCACGGACCTCACCGTATTCCTTTAAAAAGTCAATTATTTTTAGGGCATAACCTGAATCAACAATAAATGGCCCATGGACCACCACACCAATTTTCATAAAATACTGTTGAACAGATACTATATTATAATTTGTTGTTACGATAAAAACAGTTTTTTATGATTTATTAATACTTATTTTTAGATGGTTTAAAAAACATACAATTAAAGCAGTGTTAATTATGAAAAAAATATAATTTGAATTATTTCTTAAAATCAAGCATATCGTCCATATCATAAAATATATCGCAGAATGATTTACAGGCCACTTTAAGTTCTTCCTCACCAGCGGGAGTTAAAGAATAATTCTTATTTTCATCTACTTTTATTATGCCATTTTTTCTCAGTTCTTTTAAGGCAGGATAAATAGTTCCAGGACTAGGCTTGGTTCCTCTTCTTTTCTCCAATTCCCTGCTAATTTGGGCCCCATTCATTGAATTTTTACTTAATATCCATAAAATTAAATAGGTCAAATATCCCTTCATCTCACAACATTTCATATTAGTTGATATGAAAAAACCTTATTAAAATATTTGTTATCCAATATCTGATAACCAATATCGTATAACCGATAATTATAAATAGTATTATCGCATAACCGATACTGTCGAAAGACAAGTGGAGGTTAAAAATATGGAAAATAAAGAATGCAAAATCGTTTGTGGAGATAAAACTGTAGCAACCATTGAAAAAACTGAAAAAGGAATGGAAATAAAGTGCACTGAAGAAGGAAAAGAAATTTGCAAAGATGTTAAAAAAGGATGCTGTGAATAAGCATCTTTTATATTTTTTATTAATTTTAATAATTATTTTTTAATATAATTCAGTTTTTAATAACAATAAAAAAAATCTAAAACTAATAATAATGATAATTTAGATCTGAAGGGATATTCCAGAAACAAAAGATCATCCAAATCTGAAGGAGCAATAAACAAATGAATCCATTGCTAGAAAATACCTTCCAAAGTAAATTAAAGATGAAGAACTGGAAATGATACTGTAATCGGCAATATATGCTCCAAATGGAATAACAATCAAGCATGACCTATTTGGGCCCATTAATTATTAGGCTGTATAAATAAAGGAAGAACCAATGCAGAAGACTTTAAAAATGCTGAAAATTTTGCTAGAAGCATAAATATGGATCTAGGAGGAAGTTAAAAATGACTAAAGCAGTAATAATTTTTGGAAGCCCGAGGAAAAATAGCAACACATATATGCTGGCTGAGCAAGCAATTCAGGGATTGCATGAAAGTGGTGCAAGCACTGAAATATTTTATCTAAATGAAATGGATATAAAAGGATGTCAGGCTTGTTACTATTGTAAGAAAAATAATACAACAGAATGTGCTGTAAAAGATGATATGCAAGAAATACAGTCTTCTATCAATGAAGCGAATGGGATTATAGTTGCAAGTCCTATATATTTTGGTGGTGTCACTGCCCAAACGAAGATATGGCTAGATAGGCTTTTCCCTTACATTAACATGAATGTAGGATCTCTTATGCCTAATGGTAAAAAAGCAAGTGTCATAATCACCCAGAACCAGCCAGATCCAGATTTATTCACCGATTATATAAAATCATTTAAATTCATGTTGCAATTAATAGGTTTTGATTTAAAAGAAGATTTAATTGCATCAAATTTAGACAAAGGATTTAAACCCATGGTTTCTGAAAATGAATCACTCCTGAAAAAAGCTTCTACTCTTGGATCAAATCTTTTACAGGAATTAAATTAGAACCCTAACATGAAATTAATTATAAATCTTAATTATTTAGTACAAGGAGAAATAATGAATCCAATATTACATACCATAAAAAATCGTAGAAGTATTAGAAAATACCTCCCGGAACAAATTAAGGATGAAGAGCTGGAAAAAATACTTGAAGCAGCAATATATGCACCTACAGGCCACAACGACCAGCCATGGCATTTTACAGTAATACAGAATAAGGAATTGATTGATGAAATGAATATCGAATGTAAAGAAGCCATGGCCACTTTACCAATTGATTGGATAGCTAAAATGGGTAAATCAGAAAATTTACATATTTTTTACAATGCCCCAACCATCATAGTTGTATCTGGAAAAAAAGAGGCCACTTCACCCTTTGCTGATTGCTGTGCCGCCATTCAAAACATGTTACTGGCCGCAGAAAGCATTGATATTGGATCCTGCTGGATAGGCCTGGCCCGATTTTTTTATGAAAATCCAGAAAATTTGAAGAAATTAAACATTCCTGAAGGTTATGAACCCCATTATTCCGTATCTTTTGGTTATAAAGATTCATCATCAAATAAAGCTCCAAAAAGAAATAGAAACGTAGTTAATTACATTAAATAGCATGAATATTTAATTAATTATCAATACCAGTGAGTAAATTGAAAGTTATTGGAATTAATGGAAGTCCACGAAAAAAATGGAATACTGCTACGCTAATTAAAAAAGCTCTTGAAGGAAGCGAATCTAAGGGTGCTGAAGCTGAGCTTATAAATCTCTATGATTTAAATTTTAAAGGATGTAAAAGCTGTTTTTCATGTAGAACAAAAGGAAGCAAAAGTTATGGCAAATGTGCCATGAATGATGATTTGACACCAATCTTAAAGAATATTGAAGAATCGGACGCCCTAGTTTTAGGTTCTCCTATTTACCTGGGAACCATCACTGGAGAGATGAAGTCCTTTCTGGAAAGATTAATATTTCCTTATCTGACTTATACCAATCCCCCACAATCACTTTTCCCTAAAAAAATTAATAGTATGTTTATTTTTACTATGGGAATACCTGAAGAAATAGTTGAAGAATCTGGATATAATGTGCATTTCAAAACAATAGAACACTACTTAGAATTCATATCTGAATCATCAGAATTATTATTCAGTTTTGATACTTATCAATTTAAAGATTATTCTAAAGTAGTTACAGATCGCTTTGATGCTGATAAAAAGGCCAAAAGAAGAGAGAAAGTGTTCCCTCTGGGCTGCCAGAAGGCCTTTGATAAGGGTATAAAGATTTTGAGTGAGAAAATAGACAAATGAAGTACTAGCTATTAAATATTAAATTAAATAAAAATAGTTATTTCTTTATCCTTTTTTTAAAAATGGGAGAACCACAGATTTCACAGTCATCAAATGAATATTCATCCGCATATTCTTTTTTACATCCCTTGCAAACCTTTTTCCATCCATAGATTCTCTGAATTCCTGTAGTTAAAACAGTTTTAAAGGGAATTTCAAGTAATTTAGAAACATTTTGAATGGAATAATCATCTGTGATTAAAATAACATTACCATGAGCTTTTTTTATATGTATTGCTAGAGCTAAAAGCTTTTTATCCGTTTTGGAAAGTCTTAAAATATCTCCAGATTGTTTAATAGTAGTTTCCACGGTATTCATAGATTCCAAATCAGGTTCAACAATTTTCAAGATTTCATCTTTTAGGGCATTTTTCATGATCATTTTTGACTGAATATCTTTTAGTTCTTCTGTAACCTCAGAAATAGTGAAATTATATTTATCCGTTGGCTGGTAGCCCCCAATAAATGCAGAAGCATCTAAAACTTTAAAATTTTCTTTCATGGTACTCCTCATTATCATTAAAAGTATTAAAACCATTTTTACAAAAACGTTTTAAAACTAGTTATCTATGGAAAAAACCCTCATTTTTAATTTTTTAATGTATTAAACCGACCTAAATAGCGTATTGCATATAATCAAAAACTTTTTAAGTGTTAAAAAACATATGTTAATCAAGGGTAGGGTAATGGACTCTCAAACTCATTATAGTTGCTAAAATTAGGATTAGAACCGCCTCCAATCCAATTTTACTCCCTACCCTACTATTACAATATAAATTGTTATTACTTGCTTTTTTGTGAAATATAAGAATAATATAAACCTTTTTATTTGATTTTAAGGAAAAATTTTATTAGAAAGTTACTGATAATTACTATAGATAATTTAATTAAAATTCTATTTTTAATGATTTTTTATAATAGTTTTATAATATCTGATTGATGTTTATAATATTAATAGTTCAAATTTTAATAGTCTATTACTAACTTTATTAGACTAATTGTTAAGAAAAGATTAGTATATTCTGATAACTTAATAAAATTTAATTAAAAATATGCATTATTTCTTAAATTAATTCTTTTAAAACAAGATGATTATTATGAAAAGCCAAAGCATGGAAAATCACCGGAAAAATGTCCCTAATGAAATTAAATGTGGAGTTATAACCCTTAGCGATTCTAAGTTCGAGGATTATCAAAAAAACAAGAATAGTGGCAGTGATTTGTCTGGCCAGTTGCTAGTAGAAAATTTAGAAACCAAATATAATCTAATTGATTATTGCATAATCCCTGACGATTCAAAAATGCTTTTAGACACCATTGAAGATATGATACGGACTAAAAATATTGATGTAATTATTACCACCGGTGGTACTGGTATTGGAAGCCGAGACATAACAGTAGAAACTCTAACCACAATATTTGAGAAAGAACTGAATGGTTTTGGTGAAATTTTTAGAGCAGAGTCCTATAAAGAACTAGGTGCCGGAGCCATACTAAGCCGGGCCACAGCAGGAGTTTACAAAAATTCAATTATAATTGCAATGCCCGGATCGCCGAATGCTGTTAAGTTAGGTATGGATATAATTTTTAATGAATTAGGGCATATAGCTAGGCATTTAAAAGAGTAAAATTAATTGAAATAAAAATTTAAAAATTATATTAGGCTACTTAATTAGAATTATAAAATAAAATATAATTATTCATTTTAAAAATTTGAATTAATTTATTAATAGGTACTCTAAAGATTATTTTTCATGAATTCTTCAATAGAGATTAAAGGTTCTAATTTAGTTCCTTTTTTATTAAAATTATCTTGAGCACCTTCACACCGGTCAACAACAACAAAAGCTCTTTTTACAAATCCACCATTATCTTCAATGGCATCTATGGCCTTTAAAAGAGAGTTTCCAGTGGTAGTGACATCTTCCACAACAATTACATGGTCATTTTCCCTCAAGTCACCTTCAATTAACTTTGAAGTTCCATAACCCTTTTTTTCCTTTCTAATCATGAGCAGAGGGATTTTAGAATGTAAAGATATTGCGGTAGCTATAGGAACCGCCCCTAAAGCAGGGCCCGCTATTTTATCAATATTATCATTTTCAATTTTAGAAGTTATAATTTCTGCAATGGTCTGGAGAATTTCTGGATCAGTGATGGCCCTTTTCATATCCACATAGTAATCACTCTCTTTTCCAGAGGATAAAATGAACTTCCCAAATTTTATTACCTGATTTTTCTGCAGCAAGTCCATTAAATGACTTTTCTGCTTACTTTGTTCTTGCATGATTTACAGACTCCTTTCGGCGTATAATAACAATCTGAACATACTATGGCTCCACAAAGAGAGCAAGTATTCATTCTTCCTGTTTTGCCACATAAACTACATATTCCAACTACTTGCACCAAAAACACC
>CAYUFT010000052.1:0-1980 GCA_964444115.1 uncultured Methanobacteriaceae archaeon | reverse complement strand
ACTCCACTTTTAAGTAGAACTTTATCTCCAATTTTTTTAACCATATCAAAAGGAACTATAGTCTCCCCTTTAGACAATCCCAGTCCTTCTGAAATTCCACCCTTACTTAAAACAAGTGCTTCGATTTTTCTTGTCTCTGGATCTGTTTCCACGTCTTTTACTTTACCAATAATAGCTGCAGAACTGTCCAAGACCTCTTTACCAACAATTTCTTCCACAATCCTCATATTATCACCATTAGCTTATTTGTATGGCAAATTATTTAAATATATTTAATTTATCCTACAGCAAAAAATTGAAAAAAAATCTGAAATGGGTTTTATTTTAAAAACAATAAATTAAATTTTTAAAATAAATTAAAAAATAAATGAATTGAAGGATTACATCCCTTCAAAACACTTTTCTATATGTTCTTTGGCCATAGGTTTAGTTAATAAGGTTACTGCTACGGTAATAATGGCTGCTATAGGGAGTCCCAATACAATAGGATCCATAACATTCCATGGCATTCCAGTAATCAGTGTAGCTTTTCCAAACATAAAATTACACAATCCAAGAGCTACTGCAGACTTTTTGTAAACAAATAACAGCCAGAATACACTTACAATAGTTCCACCAACCATTCCAGCAATTACACCAGTAGTTGTGGCCCGTTTCCAGTAGACCGCACAAACATACATGGTCAAAAAGGCCCCAGCCGTGAGTGAGAACCAGAGTGCAGTTCCTACCGCAACAATATTTGCGGGAAGGGTGAATCCTAGAATTACTGCTAGAATAACTGCAATTACAATTCCTCCACGAGCTATAACTACTGTAGAAGCTCCACCAGTCTTTTTAGAGAGGGTTTCATAAACATCCCTACCTAAAGCAGTTCCTTGAACGTGGAACTGAGCAGAAAGTGTGGACATTGCTGCGGAGATCAAAGTAATCATGAAAATGTAGGCAAACCATAACGGCATAGCTGTAGTGATGAATAAGGGAATTATTTTATCTGCATTTCCTAATGCTGCAGCAATAGCTATTTGGCCTGTATGTTGATAAAAGTAAACATTGGATAATGCTCCTACTATGAATGCAGTTCCAGTCATTAATGCAATGAATAACCCACCAATCAATACTGCTCGGTTTAATTCTTTGTTTGATTTAACAGTCATGAATCTAACAATGAGCTGTGGTTGGGATAAAACTCCAATTCCAACCCCTAAAATTAGGGTGGATACCAATGTCCACCAGAATGGGCTTCCGAAGGATGGAATAGTCGTCCATCCCGTTGCTCCTGTGGCTGCTGCAGCTTGAGGCACCAAGTGAGACATATTAGTTAAGGCCTGATTGGCTTCTGTAACTCCACCTAGCAAGTAGTAAATTCCAAATAAGAGGAATATCATCCCAAAAAACATGATAGTTCCTTGAACTGCATCGGTGTACATAACACCTTTAATTCCTCCGAATATCACATAAAGGGCTACAATTAAAGCCAGTCCAACAAGAGCTATGGAGTAATCGATGTTCAAAGTGGTTTCTACAAAACGAGCCATACCAATAAGTACTGCTGCAGCATATAAGGGCATCCCCAAGAATATAACCAGCCCACTAAAGTACTGTATGAATTTACTGTCAAATCTTCGGGATAAAAGCTCAGGAAAGGTTAGGGCCTTTAAATTGTGTCCCATTTTCCTGGTTTTCTTTCCAAAGAAGACAAATGCAATGAATATTCCCACTAAAATATTCAAAACAGTGAGCCAAAGAAGGCCCATTCCATAAACACCCGCCATTCCTCCAAAACCAACAATAGCTGCGGTACTAATAAATGTGGCACCGTAACTCATGGCCATGATGTAGGGATGGGTTGTACGACCAGCTACCATGAAGTCTTCTGCGGTGTTAGTCCGCTTCCACGCCACGTATCCGGTGTAACCTATTATAATGATGTATGCTAACACGATAATTGATAACAATAGTACATCCATATGATCACAATCC
>CAYUFT010000051.1:0-15162 GCA_964444115.1 uncultured Methanobacteriaceae archaeon | reverse complement strand
TTAATGCTATTAAAACCATAGCCAATCAAATTGATGATGAGCTGGTAGTTTGCAACATTGGATTTCCTTCCAGAGAATTATACCAGGTTAAGGATTCCCCAAATCATTTTTACATGCTTGGATCCATGGGCATGGCCTCATCTATCGGACTGGGACTGGCCATAGCCCAGGAGCGTAAAGTAATCATCTTTGATGGTGACGGGTCTGTTTTAATGAATTTAGGTAGTCTAGTCACTATTTATAATCAGACCCCGAAAAATCTGATTTTGGTGGTTATTGATAACGAATGTTATGGTTCTACTGGATCACAATGTACCTATGCCAGTACCGTAGACCTGGGAGAGGTAGCAAAGTCCATAGGATTTAAAAATAATTTTAAATTTTTAAAAACAGCTGAAATTAACTTTCAGCCTGTTTTAGAAGCAGAAGGGCCTGTTTTTGTGCACTTAAAAGTGGAAGCAGGTAATGCAGATGTCCCTATTATTGACATGACTCCTGAAGAGATTATAAATAGATTTATGAAAGAAATAAAGAAAAAGAAATAAAATAAGAATAAATAAATCGAAAAAATTAAAAAAAAGAAATAAAATTAGTATTCAATATTTAATCATTTTCAGGTTCTAAAACATCCATATTTACATTAGCATTTTCTTTTAATAGTTCTGGTTTATAAGTAGCATAAAAACCATCAGTATCTGCATAAATACTGTGGAAACCAAATTTTTCTGCTTTTTTCATTGTTGTTTTTATATAATCTCTTCCCCATGCAGTAATTGACTCGGCACATTCAATAGAATACCATCTGAAACGAGAATAAGCATAAACTCCATACATAGTATTGGCCAGCCTTTTTAAGGCTTCCTGTTGTACATTAAGAATTTTCTTCTCCATTGGTTCTTCAGAATCGTTCATTTTCTTTTTTAATCGTGATCTTTCAGTCAAAACCTGGCCAATAACTGAAGGAATAAATCCTTGTGGTTCTTTTAAGAATTTATAACCATATTCTGGAGCTACATGGTACTCATTATTATTTATATCTCGCTTAGAGTCATTACTAATGTCCCTTTTCTCTTGAATGTCAATCTCCTCATCAATACATTCAATGACCCCTTGTACACTTTCTTTTACTAAGGTGTCAACAGAAACGTTTTTGGAGATAATGATACTAGGATACAAGCTTCTAAAATCGAATTGAACAATATTTTCATGAAGCCCAATATCTGGCTCTTTAACATACCCACCAACTGCTCTTTTTCCCCTTCTTTCAGAATATTGGGAGCTAGAAGGTTTATTAGGGGCAACTTCACCATATTCATAAGCTTTACGCATTAAAAACCATTCCACTTGTTGACCCGTGGCCATTCTAGCCATGTCAAACAAAGGCTGGCCTACTATACGAGTAAGTTCCATATTTAGAGGTAAAATTTTTTCTGCAATTTTAAAAGTAGCCACTACATCATCTAAAGAATAGCGGAATAGTTCATCAAGTTTATCACCATCACTGTCCCAGTATTCCCATAGTCGATCACCAGGCAAGTCAAATTTTTCTTCCCCAAACAATTCCAGATAAACCCGCTCTAAAGTATATCTATCCAGATTCATATAACGGCGCATGACCAAATATAAATCAACATGTATCATGCCCTTAATAGTCGCGGCATTAGTATAACCCCTTCTTATAAACTTTAATTCAGATTCATCAATCCCCATATTCATGCGAACACCCAGTAGCTTGGCCCTCTCGCGAATATAGGTAAAATCAAAATTATCAGAATTATATCCCACAATCACATCTGGTTGGTGAGTTTTTACAGTTTCTACAAAGCGTTGGATAATTTCCTTTTCTGTTTCCACTTTTTCAACATAATCCAGATGCTCTCCTTTGGTAGATATGACTTTTTCTACACCAAAGTTTCCGGCTAGGCCAATCATGATGATTTCATCCTTATCCGAATTAGGCATACCATCCGGATTTCTTACCTCAATATCAAAACTCAATATTTTCAATTCCGGGAATTCTGACTCTAAAGGTAGGGGAGATTCTTCCAGATTTATTATATTCACATTTTTAGCTTTTGAAGAAACACAATTCGATTCTTTCACTGTTTCTCCCGTAATTTCTATTTCAGACATTGGAAAAAGGCCTTTGTCTATTAAATATCTCCTATAAAAAGGAATATCATGTTCCCTAATATCCTTAACCATACTTAAGCCCAGAATTTTATCTCTGAGCTTGGGAACCTCTTGAGGATGTTTTAAAGTGACCTTGATAAATTCCAGTTCCTTTGCCAAATCTTTTTTAAGAACTTTTTCCGTATTTTCCAGGCCTATTTCTTCCAATTGTTCCCGTGCCCTATCCATATCCTGTGGAATGACGTATATGTAAGGTTCGTAAGTCCTGTCAAGAGCTATGATATGGTTAACATCATCAGATCCTTTTTCTTTGCCAAATAAACGTATAACTGGCTTATCTTTTTCTGTGACATAGTCAATGTCCAGAAGTACCATATTTTTGGTTTCCATACAGTTTTAATTTATTCTAACCAGATAATATAATTAATTAATTATTAATCAACATGATTTTAGTAGTAGCTATTTTCTATAAAATTCAAAATCTTCTTGATTTTTTAATATCTTAAATTTCCCTAAAAGTGATTTATAGAATTAATAAGGCATTTATACATATTCTTAAAGGAAAATGTTTATATAATCATATACATAGTAACTTCGTAATATTTAAAAAAGAACGAGGGATGATATGAAAAAAAGTATTATAATAATGCTTCTAGCGATGTTCCTTATATCAATGGGTGCTGCATATGCACAGAGCGTATTAGTCACTCAAAAAGGACCATCCCAAGCTCAAAAAGGCCAAAATGTAACCATAACATATACCATTCAAAATAATGGGAATAAAGACATATACAATGTCAGTGTGGCCGATCAAAACTTCTACAAGTTTATAGGAACCATGAAAGCCGGTTCCAAGAAAATTTTCACTGAAAAAGTTTATATTCCAACAGACAAGGAAGTAAAAGCAGACTTTGGTAGTGATGCCACTGTTTCAAATCCATTCTTTATTGGTGGTGTGGGAGTAACTTATCAGGATGCTTCAGGAAAAACATTCGGAATTAATTCCAACTCCATTAGCATACCTCTAGTTTCAAGTAAATCTACTAATACCACTACACCTGCAAACATAACTCAAGTTGCTTCAGGTTCAGCAACTACGGATGCCAGCCAAGATGGCATACTACAACAAATAATGAATTTATTTTATTCCATTATGCAGTATATTCAGAACTTGATTATGCCACAAAGTGGATAATAAATGAAAAAACAATTAAATAGGTTATAGAATAATTAAGACTGTAAATCTTAAATCCAGTTAATTTTAAATAATTATCAGATCTTAATTTGAACCTAATCTTTTTTTATTTTTTAAAAAATTTTAAAATATTCATATACAATTAACAATCAATTTTTTTCTAAAGAATCATTTGAGTCATTATTTTTATAGGCCAGTAGTGCAGCATATGTTACTCCCAGAATTAAAGGTCCTAAAATGAAACCAACAATACCAAATACCAAAGGACCTCCTAGAAATCCTAAAAGAAAAATTAGGGGATGAATATCAGCATATTTTCCTGATAATTTAGGACGGATGTAAATGTCACTACCACTAAGGAAAAATCCAAACAATAACACTATTATGCCTCTTGGAATATTGCCGGTGGCAAAATCATAGATTGCAAGAGCAGTATAGGTTGGCCAAGGACCAATAATTGGTATGAGCTGTAAAAATCCAGTCAATATTCCTAAAAATAGGGCATACGGATATCCTAAAATATAGAAACCCACTGCTGCCATTATTCCAATGATTAAAGCCGTCAAAAAATGACCATAAAATATGCTCTTTAGAACTCTTTCTACTTCCTCAGACAGTTTACGGAAAAAGCTCCTTCTCTCCTGAGGTAAAGCATATCTTAAATATTCTAATATTTTATCACCATCTTTAGCCAAGTAAAATGTAGAAGCAGTGAATATAAATAGCTGTAAAGCAACCATAGGTATCGATTGAACTATATCACCAGCATAACCTAAAACTACATTTAATCCTGCATTAATTAAACTTTTAAACCCATTAATGATAGAATTAGCTGATGGCTGGAAAGCAACAGGTATATAACCTGCAATTTGGGTTGATGTTTGATTAATAGTCTGATTTAAACTCCCAGCATCAACATTACTTGCCGCGCCCATAATAACTGGTGCAGAATCAATTATAGTACTTATACTGAAGGCTATTATTAAAATTAATGGAGTAATAACCAGTATCATAGCCACAAAAATGGAAATTGATTCAAATTTAAGATAAGGGTTCATTCTACTAGATATAGGTCGTATGGCATAGGCAAAAATGGCCCCCAATATTATCATACTCATAAGTGGAGATAAAACAAAAAACGAAGCTATTATCAAAATTAAAACCACGAATATTGCGGAGGTCAGCGTTCCTTTTAGTTTGTAGATCATAGTATTCCTCATCAGTTAGATTATCATTTTTAATTAGTTTCCAGTTGAAATTGATATGATGGATAGGTGCATTATAAACATTTAATTAAATAAATAAGAGATAAAATTTGAGAAATAAATTGGAGTTATATTCTATTTATAGTAATTTCGAGTCCCTGATGAGTCTCTTCGGTATTCACCAAACTCTTTAATCAGATTCACCTCATGACTCCAGAAAACAGGCCCTTCTACACAGACCCTCCATCCAGCATCATCTACACAACACTGGCCACAAATTCCCATAGCACATTTCATCCAACGCTCCATGGAAAACTGGCTTAGAATCTCATGCTTTTTAGCTATTTCCAGAACTCCATTCATCATTAGCTCTGGGCCGCAGGTTACAATCATATCGTAATCATGGTCCATTAAAATTGCTTCTACCCTATCAGTGGCAAATCCCTGGAATCCACAGGTTCCATCATCAGTGCAGGTGAAAACACTGGCTCCTGCTTTTTTCATTCTATTTACGAACAATAATTCGTCTAAGGTAAGTGATGCACTAACCACATCAACTTTCACGCCCCTAATTAAGGCATGATCTACAAAAGAAGCAATAGGGGCCATTCCTATTCCGCCACCAACGGCCAATATTTTAGAGCCTTTTAAATCAAATCCTCTGCCATAAGGTCCTCTAAGACCTAATTTATCACCTTTTTCAAGTTTATGGACCTTAGAAGTAAATTCTCCCACTTTCTTAATAGATATTCCTAACTCTCCCTTAACTGGATCTATATATGAAATAGACATGGGTTTTTCATCTTCAAAATTCCATAACATCATGAACTGGCCAGGTTGAGGAATTATATCCTCCGAATCCATATCCCAATCAAATATAAATGTTTTTACAGTTTCTGATTCTTCAAAAACTTTTTTTATTTCTAAAACCTTTGGAACGTGCATTTTTCCACCAATCACCAAATTGAGATAAAACTAATGATAATAATTCAATTTTCTAATACTTTTTTTAATATTTTCTAATTAATTTTCAGATTTGTATCTAAAATTTGTGAGCCAGACCCACCATTTCCGATATATAATCAAATTCATGTTCTTTCATGAATTTCTCAAGTCCAGTGCAAATTTCTGCAAAAATTTCCGGGCCCTTTTCCATTATGGCTGTTCCCACTTGTACCGCACTGGCCCCAGCATATAAAAATTCTACAACATCCTGAGCATTAGATATTCCACCTACTCCCACCAAAGGCACATTAGTCACAGCATATGTTTCAAATACACATCTAAGAGCAATAGGTTTTATAGCGGGCCCAGACATTCCTCCAAATTTATTAGATAATATCGGGCGGCCGGTTTCTAAATCAATTTTCATTCCAGGGCCTAGAGAATTGATTAAAGTTAGTCCATCACAGCCGGCTTTTTCAGCACTAATAGCAATCTCTGTTAAATCCGTCACATTAGGAGTTAATTTAACCATTACTGGAACGGATACTGTATCTTTAACCGATTTAACCACATTGAATGTTAATTCCTTATTTTGGCCTATGGCCGCCCCGCAGCCACCCATAGCATGAGGACATGATACATTTAACTCAACTAAATCAACCAGATCTTCTATTTCACCAGCGATTTGAGAAAATTCTTCAGGAGTAGCCCCATAAATTGATGCTATCTTTGGCACATCACCATTGAGAGATGCCAGCTCTTTTTTAAATGTTTCAACACCAGGACTGGAAAGGCCTATTGCATTTATAATTCCCCCATTCACTTCCACCGTGGTAGGATTTTTGTATCCTTTATTAGGCATTTTAGAGAACGATTTGCTTACCACTGCCCCTGCCCCACATCGAGATACCCAATTTAGGGATGCTGCAGTACTACCCATTACCCCTGCAGCCAACATGGTAGGATTTTTCATTTTAACCCCAAATAATTCGATTTCCATCATTTCTAAACCTCTAAAAAGTTATATTGCTCAAATTAGCAGATTAATTTACTGTTTTGTTATAGTATTTAGTCATTCTATTAAATCTTGATTTATTTTAAATTTTAATTTTTGTAATAATTTTTCTAAGATTATTTTATAATATAATCTTTAAAAAGTCAAATAATTTAAATCACATCAAACAAATTAGTTTTTATGAATTGTTATCTTACAAATTGTCTGGCCGGTTTCATGGTCTTTAATGAAGATTTGACTCTTTTGGATTATGAACTTTTCCCACCGAGTAAAATTTCTTCCCGGCTTTTAAAAATTCGAGAAGGAGTTTTACTGGTAGAAGAAGAAGCATTATTAAATAGAATCGGGAAAAAATACGAATCTATCATCATAGAGACCAATAAAGGTAGTTCCAACTACCAACATCTAAAAAATAGTGAAAAATTCGAATTTAAAAATCCAAATCCTGGTGGAGAACACCTTCGCTCCAATTTAAAGCAAATATTATTAGAAATTGGCTTTATAAACACTGAAGAAGAATTTAAGCCAAGAATACATGATATTTACATGGATGTTACTCTCCATCAAATAAGGGAATCGTCTGAGGCAGAGGATAAGCTTTTAATACAGGCCATAAGTTCTTTAGATGAATTGGATGAATCCATAGGAAAACTCTCTGAAAGAATAAGAGAATGGTACGGTGTGCATTTTCCAGAATTGGATTTTGTGCGAAATCACGAGGCCTATGTGGGTTTAGTGGCCCAGCACGGCCACCGCGATCAAATACTCCAACAGGACTTAAGTGGACATAATCTGGAAATAGATAGTAGTATGGGGGCCGATATTGAAGAGGAAGATATTTTAATAATTCAGGGCTTTGCTAAGTCCCTCAAATCACTACAAGAATCTCGCCAATCCATAGAAACTTATGTAGATTTTAAAATGGAGAAAATTGCCCCTAATTTAAGAGATTTGGCGGGTGCTTCTCTTGGTGCTAAATTGATTGCTCATGCCGGAAGCATAAAACAATTAGCTCTGTTCCCCTCCAGTACTATCCAAATTATGGGGGCTGAGAAGGCATTATTCAGACATTTAAAGACCGGCGAGCGACCTCCCAAGCACGGACTTATATATCAGCATCCTGATATTAGAGGGGCCAAGTGGTGGCTAAGGGGAAAAATTGCCCGAACATTAGCTGCTAAATTATCTTTGGCCGTGCGTAAAGATCTTTTCTCTGGTGAATTTGACCCTAGTATTAAAGAAGGTTATCTGGAAAGATTAGAAACTATTAATAAAGATAATCCATTCCCTAAAAGAGTTACCAAATCTAAAAAGGTTACTAAATCAAGTCCAAAACAATATAAAAAATATTCTAAAAAGAAAAAGAAGAAAAAAAGGAAAAAATAGGGATTAATAATAGGTGATAATTGTGTTAGATATTTTACCCATAATTTATACTATTTCCAGTATTTTATCCATTATTCTGGCTATTACTGCCATATGGTTCTCTTTAAGCGTTGAAAGAAGATTGAAACAAAATTTTATGAATCTTAAGAGCTTGATAGAACTCCAACATCAAATGACAGGAGAATTGATGGATAATATTAATCAGGAATCAGGAAATATCCAGTCAGTGGTCTATCAGACCCAGACCGAAATTCACGAAACACTGCAGGATATGCGAGAGAATTGTAAAATGTCTAACTCAGAAAAAGGCAATAAAAAGATTTAATTTAAGTGTAAATGTAATTAATCTAATCACGGTGTTAATATGGAAAAAATAGAGGGAATAAATAGAGTATATCTTATGGATCATTCACTGGTAACCCCTAATCTTAGTCCAGAATACAAAGTATATGGAGAAAAGATTCTTGATTGGGAAGGTAAAGAATATCGTGTTTGGGACCCACGCCGTTCTAAATTAGGAGCAGCGATTTTAAATGGTTTGGAGAATTTAAAACTATCATCTGACTCTAAAGTTCTTTATTTAGGAGCTTCTTCTGGTACTACCCCATCCCACATATCTGATATGGTTCCCGAAGGTTTAATTTATTGTCTGGAATTTTCTCCCAGGATGATGAGAGAACTGGTTAGAGTATGTGAAAAAAGGGAAAATATGGTGCCTTTGCTGGAAGATGCAACCCGACCAAGTCGTTATTTGAACTTAGTTGAAAAAGTGGATTTTATTTACTGTGATGTGGCCCAACCACAACAGAGCGAATTATTCATGGATAATATGAGATTATTTTTAAAAGAAGAAGGTCAGGGAATGCTCATGATTAAGGCTAGAAGTATTGATGTTACTAAAAAGCCGCAAAAGATTTTCAGAGAAGAAGAATCAAAATTAAAAACCCATGGATTCAACATAGTGGAAAAAATCAAATTAGAACCCTATGAAAAAGACCATCTGGGTCTAGTAGTGGAGAGAAGTTTTTAGAGCTGAGATTTGGTGATTTTTGATGGAATTCTGTTGATTTCAATAATATTTTAATTGGATATTAAAGTCAATTTTTCAAAAATAATTACGATTATGGCCCGAATTTTTTAATAAAATTATTTTAAAATCTTTTTTAATTTTAAGTGTAAACTTTATATTTTAGAAAATACATAAGGTAGGAATTACCCACACATTATCTAACATGTGGCCATAATATCACCTCCAGAGTATTTGTCTTTATATTAATTACTACTCCCACAAGTGGCAAAACTCTGGAAGGTGAGCACTTACCTCATTTTATTGATTTTAAAATGAATTTAAATATTATTATCTTATTTTAATGAATTTGAATGAATATTATTTTTAAATAAATTATTTAATAAATTTAACAGAGTATTTTTATTAAAATTTTTTATTGTAAAATTAGAACTATAATTAAAAATAAAATAAAATGCTTAATAATGGCCTAATGATTCCTTAAATTATCATCAAGCCTTGAAACATTCCTTAATCAATTTTAAATAATATTCTATCCCAGATCATTTGAGCAATTTCTTTTTTAGAACTTAAAGGAGTCTTTTGGAGTTCATCATCCACCAATATTACCTTATTTTTGTCAGATCCAAAGCCAGATCCATCCACAGAAACATCATTGGCCACTACCAAATCCGTGCCTGATTTTACCATCTGTTTTTTCGCAGAATCAATTAATTCACTTTCAGAGATATTATATTCTGCCTTAAAGCCCACCAGAAAAATATCTGGATTTTTATGTTTTATTTGATTAATAATTTTAGGATTTGGCTTTAATTCCAACTCTAATTTATTAACCGAGGATATTTTGCTGTTTTCTATAATTGACGGTGAAAAATCAGATACCGCCGCAGATGAGACAAAAATATCAAACTCAGGAATAATTTCCAGAGCTTTTTGATTCATTTCTTTGCTGGATACTGTTTTAATAGACTCAAATGATTGGGGAACTGGCACACTGACCTCACCCAGCAACATAGTAACCTCTGCTCCTCGAATAAATGCCTCTTTAGCAATTTCAATGCCCATTTTACCAGAACTGCGATTGGAAATGCCACGTATAGGATCTATGGCCTCGTAAGTCCCTCCCGCGCTGATAAGGACTTTTTTACCTTTTAACTCATTTTCTGAGTTATTAACTTGTCTCAAGGCCTGAAGAACAATATCCTCCAAATAAGGGAATTTGGCCTTTCCTTCGTCCATTCTTGGTAAAACAAAGTTTATTCCTTCTTCTTCCAGTTTGTGGATATTATCTTCTATAGAACGGTACATGGAATCATGCATGGATGGAACCATTACAATAGGTGTATCATGACCCAAAGCAGTTATAAGGAGAGTATTTATAGGATTATCTGCCATTTTATAGGCAAATTTACTGATAACATTGGCTGTGGCCGGTGCTACCAAAACAAGATCTGCTTGAGCATATTTCACATGTTCAATTTTTCCAGTAAGTTCCAAGACTACTTCCTGGCCGGTGGCGAATTCTAAAGCATAGGGATGAATTATATGACAAGCATCATCACTCATAAAACATTTTACATCGGCTCCTTGTCGCCGAAGTTCTCGAGCAAGTTTAACCGTTTCTACTGCAGCCACACTACCTGTTACACAAAGTACAATTTCCATGATAACGACTCATTTGGTTTATTTATTTAATTTATTGATATATTGGATTAATTGTTTTAACTCATTTAGGAGTTAATTATCTGGATATAATCTGAAATAATTATTTAATTCATTTAAATAAGACACATTTAGAGATCTACTAGTCATCCAGTACGATTTTGGTTTTTTCCCCAGTTAAAGACTCTATAATCTCGTTTAATTTGTCTAAATTCGAGGGTATTCTGCGAGCATCTTCCCTCATCACCCTTATCTTAAATTTTTGCTCACCATCAGTACCATATACTACATTAATCCCTGAAATCCTTGCAGGGGCCATAATATCCTTAGCAACGGATTTAAGATCAGATTCATCACCAATAACACGTACATTCTTTCCAATTTCTTTAGATATGGCTCGAACTACATTTCCACCTTTACCAATTACTTTCCCTACCTGGTCCTTTTCTGTGATAATTATAGCCACATTTCCCATATCTATGGCCTTTTTAAAGCTTATTTGCCCATCACCCAAGTTGTAAAGTATTTTTGCAATGTCCAGCTCCATTTGGCTTATTTCACCAGTTTTAAGCTTATTTTCACATCCTTTACAAAGTATCCCACTTTGTAGACAGACATCACATATTGGTAAACCCATTCACATTCCTCCTCTTTTTTTTGTGATATTTAATAATAATTTTAAAGAATTTGATAGATAGTAAATAAATTTTTTCCTTAAAAATCAATATAATAAAAAGATTAATGGCCCACTATTACCTATCAACAGCCTTAGAGCTAGAAAAAATGAACAGGTATGGCCAGTTAAGATTAGTTTAATTATATGACCATTAGTATAATTCTATTGATATTTTGAGAATATAAACTTATACCGACATTATTCACACTTAGGATCTAATAATTTTAGGATTAATTTTAGAATCATTGCTTGCAATTTAATGTGTTTTAAATCTTTAAAAAATTAAAATAAGCTTTTAAAATTAGTAAAAATAAAAAAAATAGAAAAAGAGTTTGATTAATCAAGCAGTGACTTTGAATGAATAAGTAATTAAATCAAAGTTGGTTTGTTGACTATCAAAGTCACTTGGTAGGGCTCCACACAATATAACATATATTGTTCCATTATTCTCTAGCCAAGTTGCTCTTTCTTGTTTGGTGGTTCCACTAACGTCTATTTTGTGGATATTTTCATAGGCAGTAGTTCCATCCAGAGTAAATGTCCTCTCAGATACAAGTTGGTAGCTACTATCATTTTCATAATTATTATAAGTAGCATCATAGGTATCTTTTAGCGTTTGACCAGACGGAAGACTAGTTTTTTGAATTACAGCCAAAGTATTTACATTTCCACTGGATTCTTGAGAATCAGGATCCCCAACAGTAGTTATAGTGTTAGGTGTACTACTCTGTAAATTATTAGTCCAAGATTGCGGATATTTAAAAGAAATACCATTTTTAGCATAGGTTTTCGATGGGATATCTGGTACAGTTGTGTTGATTGTTGTAGTGTTATTAGTAGTTCCTGAATCAACACAACCCGCCACAAATACCACCAAGGCTATTATAGCTAGTATTGAAAAATATTTTTTCATTTCGCTCACTCCATAATATATAAAATATAATATGGTCTTTAAAAATTATATATTTTTCTATATTTTTTTATTTATCATTAAATTTTAAAAAAAGACAAAAATATTCAATTAAATAAATTTTAGCAAGGATTAAGAACTAATTATAAAAAATAAAGATTATAAATAATTTAAAATGAAAAGAGATTAGGGTTTTATTGAAAATAAAAAAAATAGTTTTAAAATTAGTTCCTAACTCATCATTTATCCATTGATAGACTATGAAATTTTAAAACTATTTATAATCATATCAAAATTCTGTTTTTCATTATCAAACTGACTGGTAAGTGTGCTGCAAAGGATTACATAGACTTTTTTATTATCTTGTATCCATATGGCCCTTTGTTTGATATTTGTACCATCAGCATCTACAGTATAAACATATTCAAAAACATTTCTTCCATTTAAAGTCAGATTACCTTCAGAAACCCTTTTGTAGCTAGAATTACTAAATAATGATTCATAATTATCGGCATACATGGAATCGAATGTTCCAGTTAGATTTTTAAGTTGAACTGTGACTACGGTTTGTGCGAGTCCAGTTTGAGCATTCACTGAACTGGAATCGGCCACTGCAGCTATAGTATCATTGGCCTGAGAATCAGCTATGACCCAGCTGCCCGGATAGGTGAATGAAACATTATTTTGAGATAGAGTTTTGGTCTGATTGTCTTTAGTATCAGTATTAGAAGTGCAACCAGAGGCAAAAACCACTAAAGAGAGAACTAATAATGCTAAAAAGTATTTTTTCATGACATTACCTCAATTTAAAAATTTAAAAAGGGAAGTAGTAAAAAATTAAGTTTTTCATGATCTAATAATTAACCAGTACCGTTTGGGGTTGGAGTAGGTGTCGGAGTAGGCGTTGGGGTTGGGGTTGGAGTAGGTGTCGGAGTGCTATTGGAACCACCATGGGTCTTATTGGACTTTGTAGTATTAGTTGAAGTATGGTTGGAACTAGTTGTATTATTTGTTAAATTCTCTATAAGTGGAAAAGCAGTTTGATTAACCGTTACTGTACCATTATCTGCAGTTACCGGAGTATTTAGCATCATTACACCAAATCCAGTTCCTACAAAGAAAGCTAAAGCTAATAAAACTCCAGCAATTATTCCAATTCTAGAAATACCACCCTTTGAGGACGCTGCTGATGCTGCTTTAGCTTGAGTTCTAGTTGGTTTAGGAGTGGTTACATATTTTTTAATGAGCTCTTCTTGCTCTTCTTCATCTTTTTCAATTTTACTCTTGGAGGCCCAATGATCTAAAGTCTTTTCAGAAGTACCACGACCTTGCATCCGCTTAACTCTTTCTGCGGCTTCGAGGGTATCTAACCTATTAGTGTATTGTTTTTTTAAGGATACATACTGCTTCTTAGGAATTTTTCCTGCTTCTAAATCCTTTTCTAAGTCCTCGAGATTCTTCAAGAGCTGTTCTATTTTACTAATCTTGATCATCTCCTAATTTCAGGCCATTAGCCTAAATTTTAATATTAATATTTGTAATTTTTACACATCAAGTGATGTTTGAATAATATCATAGTTATCCATAACTTATGATTAACTATATCTATTTATTTAAATATTATAAATCCTTTTCTTTTTAACCCATTATTTGTGTAAAAATTAATACCACCCATAATGGTTTAGAAAATAAAATAAAAGAAATTAAAGATTTTAACTAATTCCTAGTTAATTTTCATGAGAATATGAACCCAGTAGCTTTAAAAAAGGAGCATTATTTTTAATAGTATCTAGAATATCTTTAACTATCAAATCATCACGGTGGCCTTCAAAGTCTATGAAAAAAAAGTACTTTCCCAGGCCCTTTTTAGATGGGCGGGACTCAATTTTAGTTAAATTAATTTTCTTCCCTGCAAAATAACCTAAAATCTCATATAGGCCCCCAGGCCTATCTTCATACAGGGAAAACACAATAGAAGTTTTGTCATCTCCAGTAGAATTTGATTTATTTTTCCCCAAAACTATGAATCGGGTCCGGTTGTTCTCAAAGTCCTGAATATCTGATTTAATGATGTCCAGATCGTATAATTCTGCAGCCCTATAATTTCCAATGGCCGCTGCATTTTTCTTACCCTTAATAAATTTGGCCGCTGCCGCTGTGCTGGAAGTGGAATGCGTAATTATGCCTAGTTTTTCTAAAAATATCCTGCATTGGGCCAGTGGTTGGGCATGAGAATAGACCGAATCAATCTCATCTAGTTTAACCCCTTTATTAACCATTAAATTGTGACTTATAGGTAGAATTATTTCTTTTTCAATGGTTAAATCGTAATCCTGAGCCAGAAGATCCAAAGTTACTCCTACTGGGCCTTCAATTGAGTTTTCAATAGGCACCACGCCTTTTTTTGCCTTGTCTGTCTTTACCGCTTCTAAAACTTCTATAATAGAATCAAATGCTACTAATTCCCCTTTTAATCTGGAAGCTGCTTCTTCAGTGAATGTTCCTGCCGGCCCAAAAAAGGCGATGAACGTGTCTGGTTTATTTTCAGCGCTGCTCTTGTTTAGGGAATTATTATTAGAATTAGAGTTTTTTAAAGTGTTTTCAGGTGACATATTATCCATCAGTTTGATTTATAATTTCATGAAATTTAGAATATGTTATTTTATTATTAGCATAATATGAATATATTCGTTTATTATATCGATATTTAATAGATATAATTTTTAATTGAATATTCTTCTTTCTTTAATTTAAGAATTTAAGGTAAATTAATAAAATAAAAATAAATAAGAATTAATAATAACTTAAAAAGGATTTAATTAAGAATCTAATAAATATAAGAAAAATGGTCCTTAATTTAATAATATTAGTTTAGTAAAGGCCCCCATTAAGATAATTTTTTATTTTATCATTGGTTGCATTATATATTCTTCGAATAACTGCATTTCCATCATTATATTCTATTAACATGGCCGAAACTCCCAGATCATGCAGATGCCTTACAAATT
>CAYUFT010000050.1:5386-15207 GCA_964444115.1 uncultured Methanobacteriaceae archaeon | reverse complement strand
AAATATTGAAATTAATTAATTGGAGAAAAGAAAATGGTTGAACTTAATCAAATTTACAGGTGCAATGTTTGTGGAAACATGGTTGAAGTTGTTAAAGTAGGTGGTGGAGAATTAGTTTGCTGCGGACAACCAATGGAACTTTTAGTAGAGCGCCAAACTGATGTGGGCCCTGAAAAACACATTCCAATTGTTGAGAAAACAGAAAATGGAGTAAAAGTTAAAGTAGGTGAAGTTCCACACCCTATGGAAGAAAGTCACTACATCCATTTAATAGAAGTTATTGTGGACGGAAAAGTTTACAGAAAAACATTAAATCCTGGAGATGAACCTTCTGCCGAATTTGAATTAGAAGAAGATGAAATTAAGGATTTAAAAGTTAGGGAATACTGTATAATCCATGGCCTATGGCATGGTTAATCAAATTTCAATTATTATTTTTCCTAAGCTATATTTTCTAATTAATTTTTTATTTTTTAATTTAAGGTTTTTTGAATGCAATTTAAATTCGTTATTTTAATAAAATTTTAAATTTAAAAATATTTTCATTCAAAAATAATAGATTCAAGGATTAATTTATAAGAATTATTTTATCAAATGACAATGAATATTACTTATTTTAGTATAAGGTTCATAATTTTTAAATATCATAAAAAGAAGAAGTGGAATAGATGAAGACCAAGTTCATGATTCTAATTATTCTCATTGCTATAACCTTGATCTGTGGATGTACTCAATCAGATATCACTAAAATTGATCAATTGAGTTCTCAGATAAATAGCCACCTCCAGAAAGGAGATGATTACTACAATCAATCAGCAAAAGACATTAATAACGATGATATTAATGCCAGTCTAAAAAAATGTGATAGTGCTTTTACTGAATATAATTCTGCCAGAACCTTAACCTCTCAGGCACAATCCTATGCTCAAAGTGCTCAGGATGATGTTTATATTCAATATTTGCAGCTTGTTTTATCAGAAATAGATGCCAAGTTAAATGCCACATCTGAGCTTAGAACTGCAGGACAGTTGTTCCAAACAGGAGATAATGAAACGGCAAACAGTAATTTACGTTCTGCTAACAGTATGATGATAAATGCTCAGGATTTCCAAAAACAAAAAGAACAGCTGGTAAAAGAAAATCCAAAAAAATTCAAATAAGAATTTTTAAGTTAATTCTAATAATTAAAACTAATAGAATTAACAAATACTTAAAATAGTATATAGGCAAATTACTATTATTAATAATCAATAAAACAAATATTATATTAAATATAAAATTTAATAATATATAATTCAATTAATTTATTTTGATTAATAGATTACATTATAAATTTTAATTAGCTAATTTTATTAATTTAAATAAAGACTATTAAAATTATAACTCAATTAATTAGATATTTTATTAATTTAAATAAGTTTATTAAATCATTTTTAAAATATGAGGAATAATATGAATAAAACTTGTATAGGATGTAAAGGGAAAGGTTATGAAGTTACAGGCCATAAAGAATGTGATGCTTGTGCCGGAACTGGCTATGCATCTTCTGAAGATGTGAAAAGCCATTTTAAAGGAGTATCTACTAATGCTCGCCAGCGATTTGACCTGGAAGAGGATCATGACGTCCCCTGTGAAGTATGTAAAGGAAAAGGGGAAATTGAATTACATGAAAGTTGTCCTGTTTGTAAAGGAGCAGGAGAAATAAATGTTTGTAGGGAATGTGGTAAAATTTTAAATAACGATACTGAATACTGTGATGATTGTAAGGACAAAAAAGAAATAGTTTACGTCCTTCAAGCAGCTTGTGAGATGTCTGATCTGGAAATAGGATCTGCTTACAAGGGAAAAATTACTCGAGTAGAAAAATATGGGGTTTTTGTAAGTCTCTCTAACCAAGTATGGGGACTAATGAGAACTGGAGCTTCTGGTTACAATGTAGGAGATGAAATATTTGTCCGAGTCATTGAATTAAAGCCTCAAAGAAGAGAAGTGGACTTAGGACCGGCCAACATAAAAGGAGATTATGAACTGGTTACACTCAAAAAGAACCTGGCCCGTACTTTAATTGGAGATATAACTACCAAAACTCTGGGAAGAAATGTCAGAATAGTGGGAGAAGTAATTCAAATTCAACAGACCTCTGGACCTACTATATTCACTCTATCAGACGAGACCAGTACCACTTGGGCTGCAGCCTTTGATGAAGCAGGGGTTAGAGTCTATCCTGAAATAGATATGGGCGATATTGCGGAAGTAATTGGTGAAGTTAACCAGCACAGTGGAAAAATCCAGATTGAATCTCAATCTATTGAAGGACTTTCCAGCGAGGAATCCGAGGAAATTAGAAAGCTTATTGATGCAGCAATTGATGAGAAGGCCCAGCCTGAAACCACTGAAATCCTGATTGAAAGTGAAACCCTGGAAAAACTCCGGCCAAAAATGAAAGAAGCCGCTCACGCCATTAGAAGAGCTGTATTTGACGGTAGATCAATCCTAGTTAGGCACCATGCCGATGCAGATGGAATATGTGCTGGTGTGGCCATGGAAAAAGCAGTAGTTCCATTATTAATAGAATTGAATCACAATAGCGATGCAGAATGGCATTACTTTAAAAGGGCCCCAAGTAAAGCACCATTTTACGAATTAGAAGATGTTGTTAAGGATTTATCCTTTGCACTGGAAGATTTCGAACGCCACGGACAAAAATTACCTTTAATAGTTCTCCTGGATAATGGATCTACTGAAGAAGATATCCTGGCCCTGATGAAGGCCAAGATTTACGGCATTGAAATAGTGGTAATTGATCACCACTTCCCTGGTGAAGTCATAGATGGTAGAGTGCAAGTTGATGAATACGTGGATGTACATGTAAACCCATATCTAGTTGGTGGAGACTCTCAAATCACTGCAGGTGCACTTTCTGTGGAAGTAGCTAAAATGGTGAACCCTGATGTCACCGATAAAGTTTTACACTTGCCTGGAATTGCGGCTGTGGGAGATCACGCCCGCTCTGATGAGGCAAGCCAATACATAAAGCTGGCCGAATCAAAAGGTTACAATTTAGAAGATTTGGAAAAAATAGCCCAATGTATTGATTTTGAAGCATTCTATCTGCGATTCATGAATGGCAGAGGCATTATCGATACCATTCTCAATTTGGAAAACAAGGACAAACACGAAAAACTCTTAGAAGCACTCTATAAAGAATTTAACAAACGTGTTGCCACTCAATTGCGTGCTGCATTACCAAACTTAAAATCTAAGGAATTAGATAATGGAGTTCTCTTCAATGTGCTGGATGTAGAACTTTACGCCCATCGGTTTACCTTCCCTGCTCCTGGAAAAACCTGTGGATTTGTACATGATGCTATGGTACAAAAACACGGTGAAGAGCGCCCAATAGTCACCTTGGCCACTGGGCCGGACTTTGGAGTTATAAGGGCTACCGATGCAGTTAATGAAAAATTCGGCTTCAATTTGAATGAAGTAGTTAGGAAACTGGCAGATGCCATTCCTGAAGCTGGAATTGATGGTGGAGGCCACGAATGTGCCGGTTCCCTAAAGTACCTGGAAGGATTATCTGATAAGGTTTTAGGGGCCTTTGCAGATGAAATAGCTGATTTAAAAGATTAATATCTTAGATGAAATTAATTTTTTTATTTTTCGTCTTAGATAGATGAACATAGAAAATTATTAAAAAATATTAATTTAAAGTTTTGAATAATAGTTAATTTCAAAATATTTTTTTTCTTTTATTAGTTCAGGTTATATTAAAAAATAGCTTTTCTTAGTGAGATTATTTCTTAGCATATACAAAATAATAAAATCCCAACCAGTCACCTACGATGGTATCATCCCAAATTGTAAATAAATACCTTATTTTTGAGAGAAATTGATATTCTAATCTTTTTAGTGGCTGAATTCCCTTACCATGAGGTATTTGAGGTAAAAATACTCCGGCACCAAACACAGTTATATCTTTCAAATCTGCAGAATTAAGCATTTTTTGGATATCCTTTGAATTTAACTTTTTTTCGTAAAAAGTTTCATTTTCATCTTTTCTTAAAAAGTCAATCAAACATCTAGTTATGATTACCGGAGATCTGAATGTAGAGAATTTTTTGGGAACAATATCAGAGTAAAATATCCCATTAGGTTTTAATACTCTTACCATTTCATCAATAACAATTTGAGGTTCTTTAAAGTGCTCCAAAAGACCCGTAGAAAATACAATATCAAAAGTATCATTTTCGAAAGGAAGTTGTTTAGCATCACCAATGACAAAATTACCTGCATTATCTGAAATTTTATAATTTTTTTTAGCAACTCTTAAAGCACTTTCAGAGTAGTCTAAACATGTGGTTTTATACCCTTTTGAAGCTAAAAAACAAGATAATCTCGCAGAGCCACAGCCCACCTCTAAAGTTTTTAAATTAGTTCCTGTGGGCATTAATGGCATCAAATAGCCTAATTTTATTTCATCTATTAAATAAAAAATATCTTTATAATTAACGGTTTCATCTGTGCTATCCCAAATAGCTTTCCAAATTTTTTTATCTTTATCCAATTAAAAACCTCATAAATATTTATTAAGTTCTCATTTTACAATTTTCTTTTATATAAATATTGTTAGTAATTATAAACATATCTACTCAATAATTTAATTAAGAGTAATTATAAAACTAAAAATACTTAATAAAATTTAATATATTGATTTGATTAGTCCATCATAATAGTAAAAACAATTTAGTGATAAAAATGGAGTCTGTGGCCCTTTCTTTAGCAATAATTATAATACTGGGATTGGTATTTGCTAAAGGATTTGAAAAAATCAAAATACCAGGTTTTTTTGGAATGTTAATCCTGGGAATTTTAATAGGTCCCTATTGTTTCAATTTAATTAGCAGCAATTTAATGAATATTTCACCAGATATCAGAATATTAGCACTCATAATTATTCTCCTGCGAGCTGGTTTTGGCATAAATAAAGATTCCATCCATAGTGTAGGCCTTTCTGTAGTTAAGATGAGTTTTATACCCAGCTTACTGGAGGGTCTGAGTATAATGGCCGTGGGCCATCTTTTACTGGGAATTCCACTTTTAGAGTCAGCCATGTTAGGATTTATTGTGGCCGCCGTATCTCCCGCAGTGATAGTACCTCAAATGCTCTCTTTTATTGATAAAAAAATCGGTAACTCTAAAGGAATACCTAATCTGATTCTGGCCAGTGCTGCCCTGGACGACGTAATAGTAATTGCTGTCTTTTCAGCCATTATGGGAATCTATGGCGGATCTTCCATAAACATTGCTGGAGATATTTTATCCATACCTATTTCCATATTTTTAGGTGCGGTAATCGGATTTATATTTGCATTAATTACCCTGACCATATTTAGAAAGTTCGATATCCACAATACTGAAAAAGCTCTGCTGGTACTGGCCTTTGCCATAATATTAAAGAATATAGGGGATTTTTCAGCATCAATAATTCCACTGGCAGGACTGGTAGGAGTCATGGTTCTCAGTTTCGTGATTATGGATCGTCGAAGCGATTTAGGAGTTCCCTTATCCCATACTTTTAACAAGATATGGATATTTGCCGAAATACTTGTCTTTGTACTGGTAGGATCCCAGGTAAATCTTTTCCTGGTGTGGAATTATGCCTTAATTGGTATTTTAGTTATTTTAATAGGTTTAACTGCCCGTAGTGCTGGAGTTTATATTTCACTTATGGGAACTGAATTTAATTTAAAAGAAAAACTATTTTGTGTGGTTTCATTCATACCCAAGGCCACGGTACAGGCCACCATAGGAGCCATACCCTTAGCCGCAGGTGTGGCCTCGGGAGAGCTGATTCTAGCTATTGCAGTTTTATCAATATTGTTTACATCACCTTTAGGGGCCCTGGCCGTTCGTTATGTGGGTAAAAGTGCTTTTGGAGTTGATGAGATTAAATAATTTAATATGCCATTCAAATTTTTAATTTTAGAGTGATATCTTTTAGAAATTTACATTATTTAGAAAAAACATACTATTATATGATATTTAAAAACCTTAAATTCCGGAGATAAAAAATGACTGATAATGATAAACTTTCAAAGATAGAAAATAGGGCCGATGATATTTTAAAAGAACATAATGGTGTTTATATCGAAAAAAGATTATATAATGCACTAATACTTGATTTTCCCGATTTATCACGGGCAGATTTTAAGAAAGTTCTAAATAGATTGGTTGAGGAACGTTATTTCTTGGAAAGGAACCTTATAAGGCCACAAGCAGGACAGGGGTCTAAAAAATCAGCAAAAAGATATGATGAAGATAAAGAATCTGGAAAAGGAACTGCTGAACAACAGAGAATCCCTGATAAAAGGATCTAATAAAAATAATATTTAATAAATATTTTTTTAGTGGTTTAGTCTTAGATAAGATGTTTTGGAGTGATTGATAATCAGATCAATCAAAATATATTATCTAAAAATAGTATTGTTCTTTAATCAACAAATAAATTTCAATTAGAAAAAGGCGAGTAAATATGATTAATATAAGACATGCCCGGTTAAATGAAAAATACAAAACTTATCAATGGCTATCCCTATCAGATACAGCCATTATGCACATGGGAAAACCAAATTTTCCTGAAAGCCCAGTACCTGATTGGGCACAATTCCAGAAAGACTTTGAAGACTTTTATTTCCAGAGCCATAGTCGTGAAAAAGGATCTGTTATGATCATAACTTTGGATAAAAAAGAAATCGGATGTTTATGCTATGCCTGTTTTCACCTGCAAAATGGTAGGGCTGAGCTGGACATATGGCTTAAGGCCCAAAAATACTGTGGGCATGGTTATGGCACTATTGCATTGGAAAAAATGATGGAATACCTTAAAAATAATATGAATATAAATAAATTCCTTATAAGGCCGTCAAAAAAGAATATCCCTGCTATAAAATCCTACCAGAAGGCCGGATTTTCTAAGGTAAATGACAAAAAAGCAGTTTTAAACGAATATTTGCTTCCAGAATGCTTGGAAGAGTATGTTGATGGTGATTATGGGTTTAAAAATACAACAGTGCTGATACTGGAATAGAGTTATTACCACGAAATAGAAATATATCCACATTTATTAAAGTTAAAAAATAGGGTAATGATATTAATTCAATAAATACTCACAATTTAAAATTAAAAATTTAGTCTTCTTTTACATCTTCTTCCTGATTCAAAATGCCCTGATAGTAATCACAAATCTCAGCAATGGGACATTCCTCGTGCTTGGGCCCTATAGGCCTACAAATATCCTGGCCAAACTGTACCATGAGGTCATTTAATTCAATCCAGAACTCTTTAGGGACAACTTTTTCCAGTTCACGTTCAGTTGCATCAGGGTCTTTTGTATTTACTAGGCCGATTCTATTAGAGATACGGTGCACATGAGTATCTACGGGAATAGCTGGCTTTTCAAAGGCATAAACCAGAACACAATTGGCGGTTTTGCGGCCAACACCTGGAAGTTTTAAAAGTTCATCCATGGTATCAGGTACAATACCTTCGTATTCATCCAGTAAAATATTAGAAACTTCTTTTATTCTTTTGGATTTAACTCTAAAAAACCCTGCTTTTTTAACCAGCTTTTCTAATCTTTCTTGAGGAGCTATGGCCACATCTTCCATAGTAGGGTACTCTGCAAATAATTCTGCACTGGCCTGATCAGTATTTTCATCCCGAGTTCTTTGGGAAAGTATGGTTCTAATTAAAACCCGGTAAGGATCTTTATCTTCAAAAACTCGAAGATTATAAAGAACTCTAAGCTCATCCATTATAGTTTCAATACGTTCTGGAATCTTAACCACCACATAATTAATAATTAGTTTAAATTAATTGTATTTTAAGTTCAATTATTTTATTATTTAATCTCATATCTATTAAATTAAATAAATAGTAATTAAAAAAAATGGTTAAAATAAATATAAAGAATGAAATGTATTTTAAAAGTGATTCATGAAAATTTAAGATAATTTATAAGTGTTATTAAGATTTATAATAAGTTAAATCTTCTCTAACAGTATTTCCAGGCCGTATCTTAATCCTGCTCCATTGGTAGCAATAGTAGGAACGATTTCTGCACTACAAGTAATTGCAAGTTCTTCATTAGATAGATCCTGCTTATTGGCAAAAACCACATAAGGAACATTTCCCGATTCCAGTTTAGACATTATCTCCGATTCCATGTCTGTAACTCCACGACAATTATCCACCACCACTATAGCACCGTCTAAACCTGTAGAAAGTATTTCCCGCATGAATTTAAATCTTTCCTGGCCCGGAGAAGCAAAAAGGTGCACTTTTTCTCCATTAACATGTGTATTTCCATAATCCAGGGAAATAGTGGTTCCATTGTACTCCACATTAGTTTTCTTTTCGCAAAGATTATCTAAGGTCGTGGTCTTTCCAGAATCAAATGCTCCGAAGATGACTATTTTAGTTTCTTTTTTTCTACCGTTCATGTTCCCATCCTTAATGATTTATGAAAAATGAGATATTCTTAGTAGTCTAAAAGCCCCCACCAATTAACTACTCCTTAACTAATAATAAAATAAACTTTATCTTTTATATAATTTGTTACTAATCACTCTTTAGAGTGAAATCCAATGTTACACCTTTGATTATATTTTTATATCTAAAATCTACTGGAGAAGATGAAAAAGATTACTTGAATTTAGGGGAGAATATAGAATATGTTAAAATTAAGAAGTATTCTAATTATGATTTGATTTTTTAAATAATTAATAAAATTTTTCAAATTTCATAATATGTTTTCTAGTAGTATTTTAAGTCCAATTGCTATCAAAATTAGACCACCCAGAATCTCTATTTTATTTCCAAATAGATGACCCACATTTTTCCCAATATAAACTCCTATGAATGAAAGAATAAATGTTACTAGCCCAATGATTATAATGGGCGTGATTATGGATATATTTAAAATAGCAAAGGTCACACCAACGGCGAAAGCATCAATACTGGTTGCAATAGAAAGAACTAATAAGTCTTTAAGTGAAAAAACATTACATTCTTCTTCTGATGAGAAACTCTCATAAATCATTTTGATACCGATTGCAGCTAAAAGTATGAAAGCTATCCAGGGAGCCAGTGTAGAAATAAGACTTTGTAGTTGCATACCTGAATACCACCCCAATACTGGCATTATTGCCTGAAATCCTCCAAAAAATATGGCAATAATTAAAGCATACTTAATATTACATTTTAAAGTTAATCCCCTTGTAATAGAAACGCTGAAGGCGTCCATGGCCAGCCCTACGGCTAATAAGAATATTGAAATTAAATCCATTTTAAAAACTCTTTTAAATTGATTATAATATTTTAATTATCTATTTTTTGTATTTTTTATAGATAATAATAACTATTAAAGCTATTATCAATGCAATTAAAACCAGATCTTCTGAAATACCCATTTTAGGCCCTAGAGACGAATATAAACTTCCAAACTGCCAGGCCACAAATCCTAAAACAAAGGCCTTCACCAGAGTCCCTAAAAAAGTTACATAAATATATTTTTTAATATCAAACTTAATGAAACCACAAAACGCACTAATAACTACACTGGGAAAAATAGGAATGGCCCAGGTCATGAAAAGAAATAAAAGCAGGGAATTACTTTCTGAGTATTTTTCCTCGGTTTTTTCTATTTCTTCCCAGGATAACCCTAAAAATTTGCCCCATCTATCAACAAAGGGCTTACCAATGTTATATACTACTCCATAAATGATTAAAGCACCAATAGTGACTCCAAAGGCAACTGG
>CAYUFT010000050.1:0-5286 GCA_964444115.1 uncultured Methanobacteriaceae archaeon | reverse complement strand
TATATACTACTCCATAAATGATTAAAGCACCAATAGTGACTCCAAAGGCAACTGGCAGCGCTATATAAAAAAATAGTTTTTCTAGTGAGAAAAGTGAAACTGAAGAATTCCCCATTATAAAGAAGCTGGATCCCATTATAACTGCTGTGGAAGGAATAGGAGCAATAATCTGTTCCAAAATGCTGGCAAAAAAGATTCCTAAGGATCCATAACTTATGATGAAATTTTGTAAAAGCGTTGTTAGTTCTGCAAGCATTAATTAAGCCCCATGAGCAATATTGAATTGGTATTTGATATTGAATCTAATAAAATGAATTAAAACCCCATGATTTATTAAAAGAACTGATCATTATTGATATCCTGGTTAGCAGTATTCATGCTGTTCATTGGTGGAATTGTTGCCCTAATGCAACAATAATTTATTTATTTTAATTTTAATATTTTAAATCTATTTAATTTTTTTATACTATTTATCCCAGATTGATTTATATTTTAAATTAAAAAAAAAGGAATAATAAAGAAAAAAAGAAGAACCCAATTAGATTTATAAATAATTATGAAATTGGAAGTTTTATTTTAGTTCCATATTACATCCTAATTTATTCATTGTGGCCGGATAATTCGGGAATGAAACATCATGCACACCAGCATTTTCTATTTTAACCCCAACTTTAAGGCCGATTAAACTTAAGGCCATTACCAGACGATGATCACCATGAGATTTAACCACACCAGATTTAACTCCGCCTTCAATAATCATACCGTCCTTTTTCTCAGTGACATTAACTCCCAGATTAGTCAGTTCTTGGGCACAAGTACTTATGCGATCAGTTTCCTTGAATCTAGCGTGTTCAACACCACTTATTGTAGTAGTGCCTTGAGCTAGGGCCCCTAGTGCAGATACAGTTGGTAAAAGGTCAGGAGCATTGTGTAAATCAATATTTATTCCATTTAATTCACCATTGCCTTTGACCACAACATGATCTTTATCAACATCTACATCCGCACCCATCTGGGAAATAATGTCTAAAATAACTTTATCTCCCTGTTTAGAATCTTTAAATAGGTTTTTTATGGTTAATTCACCGCCAGATACAGCTGTCGCTCCAACCAAATATGATGCAGAAGAATAATCTCCCTCTACCGTGTATTGCGTGGCCTCGTATTCTTGAGGTTTAACTGAAAATATTCTCTCAGAAGAGTTATAATCTACTTTAACTCCGAATTTACTCATTACATGGCGAGTCATATCTACATAAGATTCAGAAATAAATTCTCCAGTGATTTGCAGTTCTACAGGTTCTTCAGCAAGAGCACCAGCAATTATGATGGATGAAATGAATTGTGAGCTTACATTTCCAGGAATTGAAGTTTTTCCTCCCTTAAAGCCCCCTTGGACAATAATAGGAGGACGTCCATCGGCCCTAGAAGACACTGCTGAGACACCTAACGGCTCCAGAGCATCAAGCAAATACTGCATAGGCCGGGTCCTTAAAGAACTATCACCCGTGAATACCGAATGGTTTGGAGCTAGTCCTGCTACTGATGTCATAATACGTAGAGTTGTTCCCGAATTTTTAACATCAATCACATCTTCCGGAGTTTTTAAGATTCCATCAACTCCATCTACCACCCATTGACCATCAATTTTTTGGATATTGCTTCCGAAAGATTCACAAGCGTTTAGAGACGCTAAAGTATCTTCTGAAGATAAAGGATCATTCAAAAAAGACTTACCATTAGCTAAAGAAGCTATAATTACTCCTCGATGAGTATAACTTTTAGAAGGAGGTGCTTTAACGATTCCTGAAATTTTTGAAGATTTTTTGACTACGAGCTCCATTTTCCCACGCTTTAATATAATATTAAAAAATTCTATTCGAAATTTATTAAAAAGACAATTAGAAATAATTTAATTTTAAATATCCTAACTATCTTCCCTAAATATCTAATTTATTATCTAATAACAATTTCCAATACAATATCCATCTTTTCAGGATGTATAATCTCTACTTTTTCCCCAGTTTTGCCTACTGACTCTTTTTTCATAGTCATGTAATTTTCGGTAATTTTATGGCCTTCAATGATGATCTCTCCATCATTTTCCAGGGCTTTAGCGATTTCCTGAGGTTCTCGGGATTGTAAATATCCTAATATCTTAGGAGCGTCTCCCTTAAATTCCGGGCCAATTTTACTCATTAGCGGAGTGATTTCCACTACAATCTCCTGAGTATCTGGTTTTCCAGTTTCCAGTTTCAAATCCAGAATATTGAGAGTTCCTTTAATATCCATTAATAATGGTTCAATTTCTTCATAAAGTCCAGAATTGGTAGTATATATGGTGGTTGACTTCAATTGAGCATTTAAAGGTATTTTAGAGGATGATTTGAATCTTCTAAGTTCTCCAATTATTTCCACTCCCAAATCGCCCTGTTTTTCCATCTCAGCATTAATTAAATCAGTTTGAACTTCAGGCCAGGATGTTTGATGGATACTGGAATCATATCCTAAATGTTGATAAACTTCTTCTGTAAAGTGAGGAGTTATAGGGGACAATATCTTTAATGAAGTTTCCACCACAGTTTTTAAGGTGTATTGGGCTGCCTGTTTTGATTCATGGCTGGCTTTATCCCCATAAAGCCTGTATTTAACCGATTCTATGTATTCATCACAGAAATCGTGCCAGATAAAGCTCTGAGTTTTATTGACTACCTGGGCGAAGTTGAAATTTTCCATGGCCTCAGTTGAATCCAATACTAATTGATTGAGTTTAGATAAAATCCAGCTATCCATGGGATTAAGATTCTGTTTAATCTGTTCTTCTTCCCCATCAAAGTCAAAGATATGCATACTGATAAATCTAAATGCATTCCAGAACTTTCTCAAAAATTTATATCCATATTTAACATCTTTCCAGGCAAAAGGAACATCAGAACCAGGAACACTGTTGGAGGCCCATAATCGGAGGGCGTCTGCACCATAATCTTCTAAAACGACTTCCGGAGCAATTACATTGCCTCTGGATTTACTCATTTTATGTCCATCTTCACCAAAAACCATACCATTAACCACAATTTGAGAAAATGGTTCTTTTCCAGTGAGTGCTTTGCACCTTAAAGTAGTGTAAAAGGCCCAGGTCCGAATAATATCGTGTCCTTGTGGCCTTAAATCTGCAGGGAAGTAATTTTCATAAATAGGATCTGGCCATCCAGCAATGGATAAAGGCGATATGGAACTGTCCATCCAGGTGTCTAAAACATCTTCCTCACCTAAAAATTCGCCACAACCACATTCACATGGGTTTTCTGGTTGTTTTTGAGTGGGATCAATAGGAATCATTTCCGCAGATGCAACATGGACTTTTCCACAGTCTTTACAGTACCATACTGGAATTGGTGTGGCAAAAATTCTCTGACGGGAAATACACCAGTCCCATTCCATAGATTCTGACCAATTAAGTAATCTAATTTTCATGTGCTCTGGAATCCAATCCATAGTATTGGCTGCTTCTTCGACTTCTTTGGAGAGTTCTTTTACAGCTACAAACCATTGTTTTTTGACTAAAATTTCAATAGGCGTTTTACATCTCCAGCATTGACCAACATTCTGGTCTACATTTTCCTTTTTAACCAAAAATCCTTCTTTTTCCAGATCTTCAATGGTCTGTTGTTTACATTGAGGCATGGTGAGTCCCTGGTATTTTCCAGCGACTTCAGTCATTATCCCCTTCTCATCAATAGCCTCAATAATATCCAAACCATATTTATTGACCCATGAAACATCAGTTTTATCACCAAAGGTACAGATCATGACTGCTCCCGTACCAAATTCCGGGTCTACCTCAGTATCGGTGATTATTTTTACATTCCTGCCGAATATAGGGACTTGAACTTTTCTACCAGCTAAATCCTGGTATCTTTCATCATCGGGATGTACTACTACCGCTACACATGCAGATAATAGTTCTGGACGAGTAGTGGCAATCATTACTCCTTTTTCACCATTTTCTGCCGGGAACTCCAGATAGTTTAAGTAAGTTTCATTTTCTTGATATTCTACCTCAGCAAAGGCAATGGCTGTTTCACAACGAGGACACCAGTTAACTGGGTGAATTCCCTGGTAAATCAGGCCCTTTTCAAACATTTTAAGGAAAGATAGCTGGGTTTTGTACATGTATTCTGGAGTCATGGTCACAAATTCTCTACTCCAGTCCTGTGAAAATCCCATGGACTGCATCTGAGTTTTCATCATGGCAATATTGTCCCGGGTTAAATCTACACACATTTGCCTAAATTCTTCACGAGAAACGTCATTTTTCTTAATGTTATGGGTTTCTTCCACTTTTACTTCTGTGGGAAGGCCATGACAATCCCATCCTTGTGGAAACATCACATCAAAGCCATTCATTCTTTTAAAACGAGCATTCATATCAATGTAAACCCAGTTTAAAACGTGGCCCATGTGAATAGAACCAGTAGGATATGGTGGTGGGGTGTCAATTATGTATCTAGGGCGGGTTCCATCACCAATGAACTTGTGAAGTTGATTTTTTTGCCATGTTTTCTGCCAATATTCTTCTTTTTTGTGGTCGTAATCCTTTGGAATATCATCAACTGTCATTTTCCTCTCTCCTGAGGTATTTTGAATAATAATATTTTTAAATTAGTTTAAATTGATCTTTAATACGGTAAGCTCTTTATTGTATAAGCTAATTTAATAAAATATTTGTATTTAATATCGAAATTTCAATAATAATTAGAATTATAAATTACCATAAATCTAATTTATTGTTATTCTAACTTACCCATTATATAATATCTAATTTATAATATCAATGTTTATAAAAACATTATAATCTAAATTAAACTAATTATATTTACAAAAAATTTTTATGGAAATAAAATAGAATACATTAAAATTATATTTAAGTAGAGACTATTAAAATTATTAATTAAAGTTATCAGAAACTAGCTTAAATTCTAAATAACTAAGTGATATAATAATAAGTGTAAAATAACTAACAATCGACTGTTTTCAAATTGAAGAAAAATAAGTTACTGGATGTCCGTGGTGAAAAATAATGGAAATATTGTGGTTTTATATAGCAGTTGTCCTGGCTATCAGTGATGAAATCCACAGCCGCGTATTTTGGAAATTGTTCTTTGATTTTTACGTTCTATTCGCTGGAATTATAAGGAAAGCAGTCTCATCTAATATTCGGATGTGGCTAGTTCATGAAAGTATGGAGGCCTTTTTTCATTTTATTGTGCTTTCTATAGTATTTTT
>CAYUFT010000049.1:4349-15364 GCA_964444115.1 uncultured Methanobacteriaceae archaeon | reverse complement strand
ATGGTATTTAAAGTTGATAAAAAACTGTTTAGTATTTTTGTATTTGTTCTTGTTTTGGGCATAGCAGGCAGTGTTGCATCATTAGAAACATCAAACGCAGCTTATAATGGCCACTATTGGAGTACTAGTGATACATTTTGGGCTAGTTACCAAAGTGCGTATATAAGTGCGTACATGAATGGTTATACGCGAGTTTATAGTAATAATCATTATACCATGAATTCTAAGTCAAATTATTATTGGTATTCTTCTGGAAATTACTATGGATATGCTACCTATAAAATTGATTTGACGAAAGTTAACTCCAAGTATATTAGAATTACTCGTGTAAAACGTGATGCCGGTGGAAGATATTATACCACTAGAAAGTATGTCTATTACAAATATTCAGTAGCAACTTACTATAAATACAGACACAAGACTTTCAGACAACAACAAATCAATTGGCTAGACTCTTAAATTAAAAACTTTTTTTATTTTTTTATTTTATAATGAAATATTTTCAATTAATGTTTTAAAGTTGGACTGTTTTTCTATTTTATTAATAATTAGTATAATAACCAAATTTTAATAAACATAAAAACTAATTCTTATGTTATGATGGAAATTATACCTGTTCTGGACTTAATGTCTGGAATGGCAGTCTCTGGAAAATCAGGCCATAGGGAAACATATCAACCATTAAAAACGGTTTACTCTTCTTATCCCGATCCAGTACAGATTGCCAGTAGCCTTAAAAGACAAGGGGCTCATCAAATTTACATTGCAGATTTAGATGCTATAGAAAAAAAAGGATCAAATCTGGAATTGATAAGAAAGATTAATCATATATTGCCGGTAATGATGGATTGGGGAGTTAAAGACTTAAAAAGCTTTGAATTTGCCCTGGAATTTGCAAATAAAATAATTGTGGCCACAGAAACCTTGAAAAGTCTAGATGAACTTTCGAAAATATTTGAAAAATTTCCTAAAGATAGAATAGTGGTCAGTGTGGATATAAAAAATGACCAGCTTCTGGCCAAGGAAATGGATATTTCTTTAAATGATTTTAAAGAATTTTTAATTGATTTAAATCCTTCTCAAATAATATTGCTTGATATTTCCCAGGTGGGAACTTTTAATGGATTCAATAAGCAGTTGATTGATGAATTTGCAGAACTTAAAGATTCCTTAATTTTAGGTGGTGGTATCATACCCTCTGAGATTAAATCATTGAATGAAAAAGGATTAAAGAAAGTATTGGTTGGATCCGCACTCCATAAAGGAGATATTCCTTTGAAACTGTAGGTATTAGATGTTTATAGATTAATATAGTTTAATATTAAAAATTAAGTGATAAAATGGGTGAATTTCTACTTTTAGGTCCGGTTAGTAAGGATACTATCATCAGACGAAATCAAAAAACTCACTCTGTAGGGGGAGCGGTTTATTACCAATCAAAAGTCTTTAGTGGCCTGGGATTGAATTATAAAGCAGCAGTTACATTATCTGTAAAAGATAAAGATATTTTGAATTTTTTCCCGGATAAAAGTAGTATTTTACCTATCTTTAAAGAGGATACTGTAAAATTTGAGAACAATTACTATGATGAAAATCCTAATCATAGATTCCAAAGATCAAATGCTCCTAGAATTCCCATCACTAATGACGATATTTCCAAGATATTTTCTAAAATGGGTGCTAAATGCAATGGGATTTTATTAGGCCCTCTTTTACCCTCAGATATTCCTTTGGAAACTGTTTTAAATTTAAATAAAAAAAATATTCCCCTATATTTGGGACTTCAGGGTTATCTAAGACAATTTGATGGATGTGACATATCCCTAGAACCTTTAAATGAAATTAAAAAATTATTAAACCTGGTTGATATTCTATTTTTAGATGAAAAAGAGGCCCGGGCAGTGGGAAATCCAGAGGACAACCTTTTTGAAATTGCTCGAAAATTATCACTAAATGGTCCGGAAGAAGTGGTTATCACTTGTGGAAGTAGAGGATCTATTATATATTCCAGTGAAAAAGGAACAGCATTTAAAATAATGCCATACTCTCCCATTAAATTGAATGATCCAACGGGTCTTGGTGATACCTACATGGCCGCTTACATTTCCCGCAAGCTAATGACTAATGACCCTCAAGATTGTGGAAGGTTTGCTTCCATGGTGGCCACTATAAAGCTGGAAAGTTCAGAGGGTTTTGATAAAAATTGGCAATATATCGAAAAAAGATTGGAGATTGATTAAATCACTTGAATTTTATTTTAAATTTTCTATGAATTTTTTATTTATAAAAAAAGAGCATAATATATCTAAATTATTAGAAAAATATCTAAAATATTAGCAAAAATAAAAAATAGATTAATCTATTAAATATCTAAAAATGAAATATTAATAGTTATAATGTTATTTAAGTCATGTTCCTAGTATGAATGGTAAAATTAAAAATGGTAATAATCCTGCTAAGAAAAATAGGGCTACTCCAATTATGGCATAATTATTTTTACGATCCATAATTCCATTACAAATAAGAAAAATTCCTATAGTTGCTAGAATTCCAGGAAGAATGTGTGAGTATATTAAAGTTCCAGTAAAGGCCATATTATCACTTTTATTAAATAATGCATAGTATTTTAATGATTATATTAATTTTCAATGTTTATAATTACTTTTTTGAATATAATATTTTAATTGAATGATTTTTAATGGTTATATTGATTTTTGGTATGATTATTGAAATGATTTTCAGGAATGGTTTTCTTTAAAATTTCAATCTTTTTTTCTTTAGATTTCTTTTAGAAATTTCAATAAAAAGTATTTATTATCCTAAAATCAAACTGTTTATGTTGATTACTAATTTTAACCATCAATTATATAAATTTTTGCGTAATCAATACAAATTTAACGGGTAGGAATCACGCTAAACTTATAATAATGGAGGAAAATTTATGTTACATGGTACAGAAGTATTAAAAAAGGGCTTCGCCAAAATGACCAAGGGCGGAGTTATAATGGATGTTGTAAATGCAGAACAAGCAGCTGTTGCTGAAGATGCAGGTGCTGTTTCAGTCATGGCCTTAGAAAAGGTCCCTTCAGACATTAGAGCTGATGGTGGAGTGGCCCGTATGGCGGATCCAGTCAAAGTTCAGGAAATTATTGATGCGGTTTCTATTCCTGTAATGGCTAAAGTTAGAATAGGACATCTTGCAGAGGCTCAAATTTTGCAGACTCTTGGTGTAGATATGATTGACGAGAGTGAAGTTTTAACTCCTGCTGATGAAACGTTCCACATTGATAAAAAACAATTCACCATACCTTTTGTATGCGGAGCCAGAAATCTTGGGGAAGCTTTAAGGAGAATTGACGAAGGTGCCGCTATGATTCGTACCAAGGGTGAACCTGGTACTGGAAACATTGTAGAAGCGGTCCGCCACATGAGAATTATAACCGGTCAAATTAGGGAAATTCAAAACAAAGAAGAAGAAGAACTTTGGACCTTGGCCCGGGAAATTGAATCTCCGCTATCTTTGGTTAAAGAAGCTGCTAAATTAGGCCAACTTCCAGTTGTTAACTTTGCTGCTGGGGGAGTTGCTACTCCTGCTGATGCAGCTTTAATGATGCAACTTGGTGCCGACGGGGTATTTGTTGGATCTGGAATATTTAAATCAGATGATCCTGAACAATTCGCCCGAGCTATTGTCGAAGCAACTGCTCATTACGATGAACCTGACGTGTTAGCTGATGTTTCCAGAGGGCTTGGAAAAGCTATGCACGGTTTGGAAATCAGTGAAATAGCTGATGCGGATCGTATGCAAGATAGGGGAATTTAATTAATTCTATTTAATTTTGAATTCTTTTTTTTATTTTTCTTTCATTTATATTTTGAGTTTTGCCGTTTTTTGTTTTAAATTACTTAAAATTTAAATAAAGTCTTTTTTTAAGGGAATTACTAATTTAAGTACCAATTTAAGATAGTACTTTTTTAAAAAATAAGATAATAATTAGAAAAATAAAGAAAAATAAAATTATTTACAAAAAGATTAACTAAAAAATTTATTTAAAAAATTAATTTATTTATCAAAAAGCTTAGAAATGAAAGTTGATAACTAAAAAATTAAATATTAATTAAAATATTAATCTAAAGCTTGTGATCCTCTCTCTTCACTACTAATTCGTATTGCATCCTCAGAGGAGGATATTATCACTTCATTACCAAGGTCATCATTTTTCAGCTTTTTAAGCATATTTACTATGAAATCTACCTCGGTTTTCCTCACTACAATCATTATTTCATGCCATTTTTTGGCCTTCATTTCATAGTTACTGGCCCGATAAATTTCATGGTTGTGTTTTTCAGAATCATAGTGCTTGATATTGGTAATAGTAATATTAGCGAATCCCAATTTTTTCAGTGACGATTTAACTGAATCTAGCATAATAGGATGCAGGGTGAATCTGACCTTTTTTAAGGATTCTTCGTGCTGCATTTCAATTTGTTTATTAAAATTTCTGATTTCAAACTTTCGTTTCTCAAAATGAGGGAAGGGCTCTGCTTTACTATTTAAATCGTTGGTGAATTCTTTTTTATCAGATTCTTTATGGAATATATTATTTTTTTCATTAAGTTCTTTTTCTTCTTTTATTTCCTCTATTTCTCCATTAACTTCTTTTATTAAAGAAGATATTCTATTCAAGGCCTTAATAATTGCTTGAAAATGCTGGCCTTCTATTAAGATGAAGCAGTTTTTAGAATTTAGAGTTTTTAATTCACTTTCTGATAATATGACATAGGGTATTTCTTCTTCAATCAATGTTTTTTCAAGGTTTATTATGCACTGATACCGGGATTTTTCTACAAAAATCATTAGGCCATCCATTTGAGCTATTTTTTCATTAATCGAATAAAAATTGTCATTAGATGGTTCTTTTAGAAGACAAGTCTTTGTTCCGTCAATGCTAATTTGATCATAATTCAATATTTCCATATCTAGCCATTGGTGGCTGTCAATTTCCAGACTTCCTTCATTTTTTAATACAAGAATTTTTTTAGGTATCATTTTACAACCTACTGCAAATTTCTTAATATTTACTTTAATATTTTTAAAATCAAAATAATCCATTAAAATACTTTAATTCAGATTTAGAGAATAAATATAAATTGTTTATTATTTTTAGAATAAATGAATAAAACTAATATGAAAAATTACTATTTTAAAGCAGATTTAGTATATAAATTTAAAAAAATAGATTCCCCAATCTTTTTAATTTACTTTAAGTTTTTTATAAACAATTTTAAAAAAAAATAGATGAATAAGGTCATTAGACCTTATTTCCAATTAAACAGCTTTTTCACCGCTTTCTCCAGTACGAATCCGAATAACATTTTCTACAGGAGATATGAATATTTTCCCATCTCCAATGTCTCCAGTTTGAGCAGTTTTAACAATTGATTCTGTAATTTTTTCTACATCTTCATCGTTAATTATAATCTCTAATCTGGTTTTTGGTAAAAGATCAATTCGGTAGTCGCTTCCCCGATAGCTTTCGGTTATGCCTAACTGTCTGCCTCGTCCTTTGACTTCGACCACAGTCACACCATTGCAACCGATTTCTTCCAGGGCTTTTTTAACATCTTCCAGTTTTTCTGGGCGGATAATTGCTACTATCTCTTTCATTTTCGTTTCCCCTTATTAGATTCTGTAACCTGACTCCTCGTGGAGATTAGTGTCCAGACCTTCAATTTCATCTCTTTCTTCTACTCGTAGTCCCATAGTGTATTTAATGACTAATCCGATGATTAGAGTTACTACAAATGAGTAAATAATTACTACGACAACTGCTATTAGTTGGATCCAAAGTTGTTCAGGATTTCCATAGAATAATCCAGTTCCCAGGGAGTTTATAAATGGTGCTGCGAAAAGACCCACAGCTATTGATCCCCATAGACCAGACATTCCGTGTATTCCAAATACATCCAGTGCATCGTCGTATCCTAATTTCGGTTTTAGGTAGGATATTGCAGCGTAGGAGATAAATGATGTGATGAAACCTATTATGATGGCGGCTTGTATGGTTACAAATCCGGCTGCCGGAGTAATTGCTACTAAACCAGCAATGGCACCAGATATTGCACCTAGCATGGTTGGTTTTCCTGTTTTAATGTAGTCAATAATTACCCAAGATATCATACCCGCAGCAGCAGCAGTGTTAGTTGCCAGGAAAGCAGATCCAGCTAATCCACCAGCAGTAAGGGCAGATCCAGCGTTAAATCCAAACCAACCGAACCATAGGAGAGCAGCTCCTATTACAGAGTATCCCAGGTTATGAGGTAGTAATCTGGTATCTTTTCTTTTACCCAGCAGTAGAACCAGGGCTAAGGCAGCTATACCTGAGTTTATGTGTACTACGGTACCACCTGCAAAATCAAGAGCACCTAAATTGAATAAAATTCCTCCACCCCATACCATGTGGGCAATAGGGACGTATACCAGGGAGACCCAAGCTACAATAAATACCATCCAGGAAGAGAATTTCATTCGATCTACTACTGCTCCAGAAATCAAAGCCACAGTTATTGCAGCAAAGGTCATCTGGAAGGCAATGTAAACAAATTCAGGTATGGTTGGTGCTAGTGTTGCCAGTTGGTCTACACCAATTCCATTCATCATTAAATTAGTCGGATTTCCAATTAATCCCATCAAAGTATCTGCACCAAATGCAAACTGGTACCCATAGAGTACCCAGATTATACTTGTTATGGCAAATGCGATGAGAGATAAAAACATTGTATTTAATACATTTTCTTTTTTAGTTAGCCCGCCGTAGAATAACGCCACACCAGGGATGGTCATGAGCATTACCAGGGCTGTGGATATAAGCATCCACGCTGTATCACCAGAGTTAAGAATAGGATCCATAACATTCCTCCATTTTTTTTATTAAAAAATTTGTAACTAAAGTACAAATTTTAATAATCGATTTATTTACTTTTGCTATAAATTAGAAATTGAATCTTTATTTCTATTATTATTCATATTATCTAATTTTTAGGCTTATTTAATGGGATTAAAGCCCATTGAGATTATTTCCGTAATCAGGGTCTTCATGCCGGGTGGCATTGAACATTTATGATCATTAATCGGAAATCGGAAGCCATCTTCCGACATATTAGAAGTAGTGAATATTAGTATATAAATGTTTCGAATTTGAGCCTTTTTTGTTCAGAAAAAATAGAAAATATGTTACTTTATATGAGAAAAATTACCCCAATAATGAAAAATTAATCATTTTTAATGAAAAAACATGATTAAATATGGTATTTTAGTATTTCAAAATTATCTATTACTATAATTATTAATCTTCCATAATTATCATTACTGTAATTATTATATTAAAAAAATTGGAAAAATATTAGAATTATACTTATTATAAAAAAAATCGATTTAAAAAAATATTATTTAAAAATAAAAAAATAAAAAATAGAAGAAACTATTAAATAGCTCCTTCGCCTTTTTCACCAGTTCTGATTCTAACTACTTCTTCAATAGGGGAAATGAAGATTTTTCCATCACCTATATCTCCTGTCTTGGCTTGATCTACTATGGCATCCACTACTTTATCTACATCAATAGCTTTTACAATGATTTCCAGCCTGACTTTAGGTAGGAGATCTACAGTGTAATCCTTACCCCTATAGCTTTCTGTTATTCCTAACTGCCGACCACGGCCCTTAACATCTTCTACAGTCATACCATGAATGCCTAACTCTTCCAAAGAGTTTTTGACAGTTTCAAACTTGTCTGGACGAATTATTGCGATTATCCTTTTCATTTTATCACCTTATTAGCTGATTTTTGTCCTAATTACTCATAAAATTGATTATAATGAATCTAATTTATTAAAAAGTTAATTTAAATAGATTATTTTTCAATTGTCTTGGGAGCATTTATAAATATCTAGGATAATCTGTAACCGGATTCCTCATGCAGATTAACATCAAGTCCATTTACCTCATCTTGAGGCGCAACTCTTAAACCAATAACTTTGTCCAGAACTTTTCCAATTATCCAGGTCATAATAAATGCATAAGCACCTACAATGACTATGGCAATAGCTTGTGAATATAATAAGCCTAAATTACCAGTTATTAAGCCACCACTGGTTAAAACACTATTGATGGCTGGTAATGCGAAAACTCCCACAGCTAAGGAACCTACTATTCCGCACACGCCGTGTATTCCAAATACATCCAGTGCATCGTCGTATCCAAGACGTGGTTTAATATGAGATACGGCATAGTAAGACACTATTGATGCCACAAAACCGATACAAATGGCTGCTGTGATATTTACATAACCTGCAGCAGGTGTGATTGAGGCTAAACCAGCAACAGCTCCAGATAATGCTCCTAAAAGAGTAGGTTTTCCAGTGTTGATTTTATCCATTAACATCCAGGTTAATAATCCCACGGCGGCAGATATATTAGTAACGATCATGGCAGAAACAGCCAAATCACCGGCAGCTAGGGCAGATCCTGCATTGAATCCAAACCATCCAAACCATAACAAACCCGCACCAATAACAGAGTATCCCAGGTGGTGTGGTAACAATCGCATATCTTTTCTTACTCCTAAAAGCAATACTAGGGCCAGAGCAGCAACACCACTACTCAAATGAACCACTATTCCGCCTGCAAAGTCAAGAGCACCCATTTGGGCCAGAAATCCTCCACCCCACATCCAGTGAGCTATGGGAACATAAACTAATACTAACCAGACTGGCACAAAGGCCAACCATGCCGAGAATTTCATTCGCTCTACAATGGCACCAGAAATCAGGGCCACAGTTATAGCAGCAAATGTCATTTGGAAAATTGCAAATAGTCCGGTAGGTATGGTTGGTGCCAGAGTGGCCAGTGTTTTTGACTCTAAAACACCATTAAAGAATGGATTTTGAATAGCACCTATCAATCCTGATATATCATTACCAAATACAAGATCATAACCAAACATGAACCACAATATGCTTACTATGGCAAAAGTTACAAACGATAAAAGCATGGTGTTTAAAACATTATGTCTTCTTATTAATCCGGAGTAGAACATTGCCAGTCCGGGTATTGTCATCAATATAACAAGGGCCGTGGCAATTAACATCCACGCTGTGTCCCCTGAACTAAATACAGCTGTCATTTTTATCCTCCTAAACCTATATCAACAATTTTTGGACTAAAAAACATTAAACTTGTCCATAAGTTCCAGTTATTTAAATAAGATCCCCATATACATCATTTTTAAATTCAACTTTTATTAAATATATCATTTTATCATACGGAAAACGGAAACATACTTCCGATAGTTCGTCTATGTTCCTATTTTTATCTAAATAGGATATAGGAAACCTATTTCCGATAAAAAATTTCATTTAGCTACTATATAATACTTACGGACAATAAATGTGATTAAAAAATTAATAATAATTTTGGAAAATTATTTTATAATTCTAGTATTAGTTATTTGATTTAAAAAGTTAGAATTAATTCTTCAATTCATGAATGAAAATATATTTTTCTTTTTAAGGAAAAATGAACATTAAATTTAAATATTCATGAAAAATAATGTTAATATATAAAATAGAGTCTTAATATTATAATAATTAATTACAATTTAACAAAATTTAAATATTCTCAAGTTTTTGTTAAATTAAATCAGCTTAAGAGGGATAAATTGAATTCAAAAAAGCGCGGTAAGCTATTTGCAGTTTTAATGGTTTGTTTCATTGCTTATGGGCTTGGTTCTTCAGTGAGTCTTTTGATATCAGATTCAATTTCTCTGGAAGTTCCATCTGTCCTGGCAGCAGACCAGCAACAAATAAGCACCATTGGTGACCCTAATTTTGAACCAGTATGGTTAAAACAGCAAGTAATTAAGAATATCACTAACGATACTAATACCACAGTACCTAATAAGACCCATACAAATAATACTACATTTAAAAAGATTAATAGTTCCAACTAAATAATTTATTAATTTTTAATTATCTATTTTATTAGCTATTATTATCATTATTTATTAGAATAAGCTATTTATTTTAGATTTTTTTGTTGGCTTATAATAATTTACTTAAAAAGTTCATTTTATGCTATATTAGTTAAAGCAGTGAATATGGTCTTTAATAATTTTAATTATATATGCTACTATTCACAAACAAGATATGGAATTAACAATTAATAAAAATCATTTTAGTAATAGAAAATAAATTAAAGGTGATCATGTGTCGGATAAGAACTTAATTGGGGCAAAAATTCGCCAACTAAGAGAAAACAGAGAAATGAACCAGCAACAACTGGCCAATGCAAGTGAAAACAGCGTAGAACTATTGGAACATATTGAAAATGGGGATGTAGTTCCCTCTCTAACACCTTTAATTAAGATTGCAAAGGCCCTAGATGTTAGAATTGGTACATTCATGGATGATGTCCAACAAAGAGGTCCAGTTATTGTTGAACAGGGCCAGACAGAAAAAGTAATTTATTTCTCTGGCCAAGAAGATCAAACCAAAGAAAGTGCCATGGAATTTTATTCACTGGCCTCTGGTAAATGTGATCGTCATATGGAACCTTTTTTAATTGATGTTGATATTCATGATGATGCTGAATTCAAACTAGAATCTCACGAAGGGGAAGAATTCATCTATGTTATTGAAGGTGAAATTGAGATTGTTTATGGAAGTGAAAAGTATACGGTATCTAAAGGAGATACTATTTATTATGATTCTGTAGTTCCTCACCACCTTCATGCTTACGGGGAAAAACCAGCCAAGATTTTGGCGGTAATTTATGCTCCATTTTAATAATTTCATATTTTGGACTAAAAAGCTAATCTACAGATAAATCATCAACTAACTCAACAAAAAAATAAATCAACAAATTTATTAATCTTTTTAATTTTGAAATTTATAAATCAAATTACTTAATGAGGAATATTGAATGTTTAAAATAAATGTTATACCTCGATTCGGGGA
>CAYUFT010000049.1:1695-4249 GCA_964444115.1 uncultured Methanobacteriaceae archaeon | reverse complement strand
TACTTAATGAGGAATATTGAATGTTTAAAATAAATGTTATACCTCGATTCGGGGACATAGATGGATTAAAACACGTAAATAATACAGTTTTAGCAGTATGGTTTGAAAAAGGAAGAAATCCTATATTTCGTATGTTTACTCCTGATCTTGATTTGAGTTACGAAAAATGGAAATTAATTTTAGTAAGAACTGAATTCGATTTTCTGGGCCAGATGTACTATGGGAAAGATGTGGAAATTCGAAGTTACATTACTCATATTGGTAACTCGTCATTTACCATTGGACATGAGGCCTGGCAGGATGAAGAATTAAAAGCAAAAGGAAAAGCTGTTCTGGTCCATTATGATTTTATCAACCAGGTTCCATTAGTTATTCCTGATGAAACAAGGGCAGAATTAGAAGCTAATTTTGTAAAAGAAGAAGATATTGGTAAAAAATAATTATATAATAATTAAAAATTCAATTATTAAGTAAACTAATTAAAGTTTAGTTAAAGAACCTTAATTAAAAACGTTAATTAAACTAATTAAAAACGTATGAGAATTAATTAAAGAATTAATTAAACTAATTAAAAACCTTAATTAAAGTTTAGTTAAAGAACCTTAATTAAATTAAACAATTTGAAAGATAATGGTGATTTTATGGTCTTTACAGAAGACACCATAGGGGAATTTTTTGAAAAACAGGTTAATAAATATCCTGATAACGAATTCATGGTTTATCCAGACCGTGATCTGAGATTCACATATCGTGAATTTAATGATAGAGTGGACATGCTGGCCAAGGGCCTACTATCCATTGGAATTACTAAAGGCGATCACGTGGGTATATGGGCCAATAACGTACCTGACTGGTTAACATTCATGTTTGCCACGGCTAAAATAGGAGTAGTACTGGTAACAGTTAATACGGCCTACAAAAGCCATGAGCTGGATTATGTATTGAAACAATCAGACATGAAAGTTTTAGCAATCATTGATGGTTTTAGAGATGTGGATTATGTCCAGACAGTTTATGATCTGGTCCCTGAATTGAAAACACATGCACGAAGCAACCTGGATAGTGAAGAATTCCCTCACCTTAAGAGTGTTATTTACATAGGCCCGGAAAAACACAGGGGAATGTACAATACCAATGAAATAATGCTTTTAGGAAAACATACCGAAGATAGTGTTCTGGAAGATGCTAAAGGAGGTCTCTCCTGTGACGATGTGATTAACATGCAGTACACCTCAGGAACTACTGGCTTTCCTAAAGGAGTTATGTTAACTCATAAAAATATTTTAAATAATGGTTATTATATTGGTGAGCGACAAAAATTCACGCAAAAAGATAGATTATGTTTAACTGTACCTCTTTTTCACTGTTTTGGTATAGTGCTGGGAGTTATGGCTATTTTAACTCATGCTGGAACATTTGTAATTGTGGAATTGTTTGACCCATTACTGGTGCTGGCTGCTGTTCAAAAAGAGCGCTGCACAGCTCTATATGGGGTTCCAACCATGTTTATTGCAGAGTACAGCCACCCTATGTTTGAAATGTTTGATCTTTCCAGTCTGCGTACGGGAATCATGGCCGGTTCCACTCCACCGATCGAAGTCATGAAAAAAGTGGTTAAAGACATGAACATGAGTGAGATAACCAGTGTATATGGATTAACCGAAGGGTCCCCTGGATTCACCCAGACCAGTGTAAATGATCCACTTGAAAAAAGAGTGGAAACTGTTGGTAAGACACTACCGGCATGTGAAGTTAAAATTGTAGACCCGGAATCCGGTGAAACCCTGGGGCCTGGCCAACCTGGTGAGATATGTTGTAAAGGTTACAATGTAATGAAAGGCTACTATAAGATGCCTGAGAAGACCAGAGAAGTAATTGATGAGGATGGATGGTTACACAGTGGGGACCTGGCTACCGTGGATGAAGAAGGCTATTACTCGATTGTGGGCCGTATAAAAGATATGATTATCCGGGGTGGAGAGAACATTTATCCACGGGAGATCGAAGAATTCCTTTACACCATGCCGGGAATAAAGGACGTGCAGGTAGTAGGGATTCCTGATGAGAAGTACGGTGAAATAGTTGGAGCATTTATTATTAAGGACGAAGATGCTGACATCAAAGAAGAAGATGTTCGAGATTATTCTATTTCTCAAATAGCTCGCTATAAAGTGCCTAAACACGTATTTTTCATTGATGAATTACCTTTAACGGCCAGTGGAAAGGTGCAAAAATTTATACTGCGAGATATGGCAGTTGAATGCTTGGCTAAAAATCTATCTCAAGAAGAAAAAATAGATTAAATATCACTGGATGAGTCTATTAGTATTTCTTCTTTTTTAATTATTTTTTTTTAAGAGATGGTTTATTAAAAAATTTAATTTATAACTTAATTTTAATTTATTTAACAAAAATTTTAATATAAATTTAATACGGATCTTATTAAACTATAATTTAATAACTAAAATAACGAGCCAAATGATTATTCTCAAAAAGAAAAAGAAAATTCTGGAAGTATTTCCAATTGGAAGTCCTAGAGGTGCCTTAAATTCCC
>CAYUFT010000049.1:0-1595 GCA_964444115.1 uncultured Methanobacteriaceae archaeon | reverse complement strand
AAGAAAATTCTGGAAGTATTTCCAATTGGAAGTCCTAGAGGTGCCTTAAATTCCCGAAGGAAACCAGAATTTCAGGGATATATAAAATTCAAAAAAACTCCTAATGGTCCTAAAATCCATAAATTTGTGATAAAAAAGGATAAAGAAGAGTTATTACCTCCTGCGGAGGCAGTGAAGCTTTTTAGAAAACAGGCCGTGTTTTTAATTGATAGAGATCCTGAAGTGGAAGAATTTTTGGATTCACTGAATATAAAGTACAGAAGAACCATTATATGCAACCACTGCACCATGGAAGGATACATTACTATTATTAATTCCAAATCATCTTTTAATTATCATGAACAGAAGATATGCCGACTCTGTGCCGAAGAAGTAATTAAGAGAGAATTAAATTACCGAGGCATAGATAAAAAGACTTTTAAAAACTTTAAAAGAATCCTGGATAAAACTGGAGACCTTGATCAGGTTTTAAAAGTTCTTGATCCTAGTTTTGATCCTCTTAAAAATTCCAATCTCACTCTTTTTGATAGAATTTCTTCATCTAAAGATAATGATATTCCTAAATTAAGTGTGGACCAACTGGATATCCCTCAAAAGTTTAAAACTATACTAAAAGCTCATGGAAGTAAAAATCTGCTTCCTGTGCAGTATAAAGCTGTGGAAAATGGGGTTTTAGATGGAAAAAGCTTAATGGTGGTATCGGCCACTGCCAGTGGAAAAACTCTTATTGGGGAGTTGGCAGGCATACCACGGGCCATGCAGGGCCAGAAATTCATTTTTTTAACACCACTGGTGGCACTGGCCAACCAGAAGTATCGGGACTTTAAAAAGAGATATTCCAAATTAGGCCTTAAAACTTCTATTAAAGTGGGAATGAGTAGAATACGGGCTAGGGAAGAAATTAAACTTCCGGACGATGATATTAAACAGGCAGATATTATAGTGGCCACCTATGAAGGTATAGACTTCATGTTAAGGTCAGGTAAAGCCCACCTCCTGGATGGTTTAGGAACTGTGGTTATTGATGAAATTCACACCCTGGACGATGAAGAACGTGGCCCTAGGTTGAATGGTCTTATTAAAAGACTTAAAAATATTTATCCTGATTTACAGCTTATTGGTTTATCGGCAACAGTTCAGAATCCTCAAGAAATCGCAGTATCATTTGGATTAAAATTGGTGGAATACGATCGACGTCCAGTACCTCTGGAAAGACATCTGGTGTTCACTCGCAGTGAAGAGGAAAAAAGGAGTTTAATTGCTAGATTTTCTCGCAGAGAATTTAAAAATAAGTCTGAAAAAGGCTTCCATGGCCAGACCATAGTTTTCACAAATTCTCGTAGAAAAACACATCTTATTGCAGATTATCTAACTCGTCAAAAGGTTAAATCTTCAGCATATCACGCCGGACTTTCTTATGCTCAAAAAGAAAGAATAGAAAAGGCATTTACCAAACAGGAACTTTCTACTGTGGTCACTACCGCGGCACTTGCTGCCGGGGTGGATTTCCCTGCATCTCAGGTTATTTTTGAAACCCTGACCATGGGAAATAAATGGATCAACCCCAATGAATTTTCTCAGATGTTAGGCCGGGC
>CAYUFT010000048.1:0-15387 GCA_964444115.1 uncultured Methanobacteriaceae archaeon | reverse complement strand
TATAGATGCTTGAACAAGCTGAAGTTTACTTTGGAAAGCATTGAATGGTGGAACTCCAGCCATTGCAAAACCAGCAATTAACACTAAACCAGCCACCCATGGATTTTCAGTCAATAGCCCGCCTAATTTATTGGTGTCACTAATTCCAGTTTTGTAAAGAATTGTTCCAAATCCAATGAAGAGAAAAGCCGTGATAATGGCCTCATTTACTGCCTGGAAAAGACCAGCAGTTATACCAAATGCAGTTCCCATACCCAGACCTAAACCTATATATCCTAATTCTCCCACAGCCAAAAATCCAATAATACGTTTGAAATCAGTTTGCATAAGTGCCATGGTAATTCCCAACACCATAGCCAGTAATGAGAAGAATATTATGGCCCATTGAGTTAAAGGCAGGTAAGAGAATATTCTAATAATTATAATCCCTAATGCTACAAAGGTGAATACTGAAAATGATTGAAGTAAAGCTGCTCCATGTGGAAGAGCTTTACTGTAAACCGCAGACTTTATAGTATGGAACGGTGGCAGACCAGACCCATATAGCCATCCAAATAATATTAATCCACAAGCCATAAGCATTAATGGATTTTGAGGATTTACCAGACCGTGATTTATGCTATAAATTATATCAGTTATATTTACATTTCCAGTAAGTCCTAGAAGTATTGCTATTCCCAGCAAAAGCATTGGTGCAGCAATACTTCCTAAAATCATGTATTTTAAGGCAGTTTCATAATTTCTCTCTATTCCAGAACAGAGAATTATGCCTACTTGAGCTAAGGCGGCTATTTCAAAGAATACATAAAGATTGAATATATCATCAGATAAGAGAATAGCCGTTACAGAAGCAGTTCCCATGAACATAAGGAATGTATAAACCCCAGAAACTCTTTTTGTTTCACTTAGAGATGTAAAAATAGCAAAAAATGCTACAATTCCCAATATAAATATAAATAACTGCTGTGCACTGGCAAAGGAATAAGTAATTGCGGGGTGGAATAAATTCAACGCAGCACTAGTAATAGAAGCAGGTACCAACTGAGCTATTGTAGGATCATCAATTAATGGAGCATAACCTCCAAAATAATGAAGTCCATAGCTGGCTACCAAAGGGATAATTGGTAGAACTACACCCACTAAAATAGCTAGTGTTTTAATAGTTTTATCTCTACCATGGAATAAATTCAAAAGCAGAGCACATGCAATGGGCAATATAACCATTATCGGAATAAGAGGGTTCATTATATATCATCCCCCAATGTTTCAAAATGGATCATATATTGTGATAATTCCGTTTTCAATAAGAATTTTGAAGATTCAGATGAATACTGAGCATCATTTGAATTTAAAAGTGAGTTTAAAATTTTTAAAGTCATCATTTTACTCTCCTGCCTTCCATTCACTCTTTCAACACTTTTGAAGCACTTAAAGTGCCATGTTTTTTATAAAGTATTATAACAATTCCTAACATCACTGCTAAGGTACTGGCCCCAATAACAATGCTGGTCAGTACTAGAGCAAAAGGTAGTGGATAAGCAGCATTTTGGGCGAACCAATCTCTTGTCATTCCTTGTAAGAAAATATAGACTATTCCCCCAGGTTTATAACCCATAGTAATTAAGAACAGATTTGCTCCATCGCCAATAAAGGCCAGACCAATTATTTTCTTAATTAAATTATCCAAAAACAGCGCAGCATACAGTCCCAGTATTATCAGTGCTACTGCAGTGAAAAACGATGCGAGTTGAACGTCAATAATCATATTATTCCTCCATTCTCCGGGTTTTATAAGCTGCTAGGGCAAAAAATACTGGAATTATCGCCGAACCAACAATGGCCTGAGTAAGGGCTACATCAGGAGCTAATAAAAATTGGTAAAGGAAAGCTATAGCAGCACCAGGTATTCCAGTTAAAATAGCTGCTTTTAAGAGATCTTTCTGCATTAAAGCCAGCAATGCTCCTAAAACAGCCACTATCATTAAAATATATTCAATCATGGGTTTCCTCTCCATAATAGTAGGCATTAGCAATAGCATGTGATGCAAAAGGTGCTAGAATAAAGTAAGTTGCTCCTAAAAGAGGATCATACAGAGCAAATAGTGCTATGATGCAGCCCATATCTGCCAATCCAAGAATATGTATTCTAGCGTAAACGACCCTATCCAAGTCATCCTTAAATCTTAAGATACCAATTGCAGTTAATAGTACTAAAATTGATGCAATGATAAAAATTGCTGATCTGATAAGTGTAAGTGCGTCCAACATTCTATCATCCCCTCAAAACACTAGCAAAAGCAATGGTTCCAACTGGACCCAATACAACCAGCGCATAGGCAATATCTTTACAAAATGCAATGCCATAAATGTCTTGAATCAATATTAAAATTGTAGCCACAGCTATACTCAAGCCAGACACTCCTACCAGACCCATTCCAGTTGTCTTTCTGGTAGCAATTCTAACTGAAGCAATAGCAAAAATGGCCAGAGAAGCCATAAGAATATATTCCGAAATTAATAATATGTCCATTAAACATCCCTTTCCTGCAGCTTGATTATCGCTATTATTTTTTTAAAATATGGTTAATATTTAATTAATTTAAGATTAATTAAAGCATTTTCAAAGCTTTAAATAGATTCACTGAGTTTACTTAGAATTTAAATTCTCAGGTTATGTTTGTTGTCAGTTATTAAGTTGTTAATACTATTATTATACGATTATTATGCTGTTTTTTATTGTTTGCAAAGCAATAAGTGAAATTTTATTGATGATAAGTATTTTATTAAAAATCCAGATCATTTATTAAACTTAAATTGTATTTTCATTATAATTTAATCATGAAATTACTCTAGCATTCCTTTTATATATGGTTCAAAAGGAATTACTGCTTCTTTATCTCTTTTAACAATAGTAGCAACTTTTAATATTCTTTTTTCAGAATCAAGATCAATAGATAAAGTTCCAGGAGTAAGAGTAATGCTATTAGCCAGAATAGTTTGAGAAATTGGCCTCTCCAGCACAGTTTCAATTTCCATAATTACTGGTTCTACATCCCCATTTACTGTTCTTAAGGTGACATCCAATATGGCTTTAATTATTTCATAGATTAAAACAACGAAATAAGCTATTCCATAAAAAATTCTAGTGATAAACATCTTGAGTTAACTCCTAAGTTTCTAATTATCGTCAATAAATGTTGATGATTAATTTCATCACCATGATAAATATGAATGACATATATAGATAATTAACATGATTATTTATGATAATATAAATGTTTCTATATTAAATTTTAAAAGGACTATAAAGTCAATTTTACCAATAAATAAATGCTCAAATTTGAATCAAATAAATGATACAATATAAAATTATAAGCAAATATTAAAAATAAAATGCTTATTTTAGTAATTAATAAAAAGCAATTCATAAAATAAAGTTAAACACATAATAAGAAGCTCCTAAAATCCATAAAATAATTAAAGAAATTCCAAAGCCTTTTTTAAGTCTTTTTGTATAGAAAGGTCGGAAAAACTCTACACCATGGGGAGTATAAGAATCTAGAATAACATGGCTAATAAAGCCCAAGAAAAAAGCACCCATGACATTATACAGATTTGGGTGAGGAAAAGGAGTTAATAAAACTCCTAAAACTCCTATAAATATAAAAGGAAGCATTATATTTCTATTAATCGATAATGATCCCAATAATATTAAAATTACTGCTAGAGTACCTTGTTCATTGATTCCCAAACCAAAGAAGAAAAAGTAAGATGAAATAACTAATACCGTTAAAATAATCGAAAGTAAAACTATACCCAATAAAGAATGAGTAAATCCGCGGTGTTCTGATAAATAAAATATTAGTGCAAGCGTAATTAAAATTATGCCTAACAAATAAGGCAATTTAAAAATATACAAAATTAAAGTGAGTATGGTCCCTATAATAAACAGCAGAGTAATATTTTTCTTTTTAACTTTGTGATCAAAGTCCGGGAATGATGCTGCAATTAAGGCCAGTGCCAGAGAAAAAACATTTGGAAAAAAAGGTAAAGTCAATATAATGGCAAAAATGGCGTGTTTTTTATAAGATGACATTTAGTTACTTCCAAATTATAATTTTGATTAATTTATTATTTTAATAAAATATTGAAGAATAGGATGATTACCCGTTTAATCTAGGAATAATGTCGAATAAATGATATGTGAAGTCCCTATTATTTTTAGTTATGGTTTGTTATTGATACTCACTAAAACTTATAAAAGTATCTCTAATAATACACTAGTTTATTTTACCATTCAATTTTAATCAATAATTTTAAAGTATTTTAAGTAAGATTCCATCTGTATTAAAGATTTTTGCGTACTTCCAGGAGTTACTTGGCCATTTTCAGATACAACTTCACAGGTTACTGCGGCTATGCCCCTAATATTACATTCATCCTCCAGTGCACCGTGGTACATTGTGCCTGCCTCATTATAACATATTAATTCAGAAGAAGTTCTTTTAGTAATAAATTGTCCAATTTCAAAACTCTCACAGCAAGGGTTTTTAGTGCAGAAAACACTTTCCCTTCCAGGGTTGCTGCCAATCTTGGTAGAATGAAAATCCGCCACAGAATCTACTTCAAGTTCCTGAATCAATTCTAATATTTTATAGGTTATAGATCCTTCATTTGAACAGGCCCTATTTAAATCAAGTCCATCAAACCAGCGACTATTATTCATAGAAGCGGCCGGAGCAGCAAAGGGAATTATATAAACCGTACCATTTAATCTGGAATTTCTTAAACTTTCAATAAGTTTTAGCAATCCAATTTGAGGAGGAAGTTCATTACCATGCACCCCAGCAATCAGCATTATTTTAGGAGTGCCATTACCTAATTGAACTAAAGGAGTTCCTTTTTTTGCAATTTTAAGTAAAATTTTGCTACTGATACTAGAAGGAATGTCCTTTTTGAGAATATTGTTATCCTCAATGTTGCCCTTGGCTTGAGTAGATATTAAGCTTATTTTTCCACTTATATCTCTTTTAGTCTGTGCAAATACCATTCCATCACTTCGCAATAAGTTTAACTGATTATTACTTTATTATTTCTTATAAAAACTATGATTTTAGTCCAAATATTATCCAAGTATTATTATCTATTCAAATTAGATTAAAATAATAGATATAAATAAGTTCATAGTATTGTTAGATATCCTTATAAATAAATTTGAGCTTAAAACTATTAGTTTAATTTAAATAAATTAGATATTAATTATTATATTATACAAATTCTATTATAGATAATTGAACTAAAGAACTTTAAAAAATTCTTCAAATATTTATTAAATAATTCGATAGTCTAATTCTTATTTCAAATCAGAATAATCAATAAAAAAAACTTATTAGGTGATAAAATGGAAAAAGTTGTTCTCGCATTCAGTGGCGGCCTAGACACGTCCGTTTGCATCAAACTACTGGAAGAAAAATACGATATGGAAGTTATTACGGCATGTGTAGATGTGGGCCAGCCTCGAGAAGAAATTGAACGGCCTGCGTCAGTAGCTAATGGTATGGGAAGTAGTAAACATTATACCATCGATGCACAGGAAGAATTTGCCAATGATTTCATTTTTAAGGCTATAAAAGCCAATGCTATTTATGAAGGTTACCCCTTGAGTACTGCTCTGGCAAGACCCTTAATCGCTATGAAAATCGTGGAACTGGCCAAAAAAGAAGGTGCAACTGCCATAGCTCATGGGTGCACTGGTAAAGGAAATGATCAATTCCGTTTTGAAGCCATAATCCGTTCATTATCTGATTGTAAAGTTATTGCTCCTATTCGAGAACTAAATCTCACCAGAACTGAAGAAGTAGAATATGCAAAATCTTGTGGAATTCCCCTACCTTCAGATAAGCTCTACAGTATTGATGAAAATCTATGGGGCCGAGCTATTGAAGGAGACGTTTTAGAAGACCCTATGGTAGAACCTCCTGAAGATGCTTTTAGCTGGACCAGATCCAGTGCAGATGCACCCGAAGACGCTCAGATAATAGAAATAGAATTTGAAAAGGGAGTTCCCGTGGCCATTGACCAGGAAAAACGGGATGCACTGGAAATAATTAACAAATTTAATCAGATAGCAGGAATCCATGGAATCGGCCGAGTCGATATCATTGAAGATCGAATTATAGGGCTCAAAAGCAGAGAAATCTACGAAACTCCTGGCGCTTTTTTAATTTTAAATACTCATAAGGCATTAGAACAGATTACATTAACTCGAAGCGAATTAAAATTTGCAGAAACAATTAGTAGTACTTACTCCGAGTTAGTTTATAATGGAACCTGGCATGACCCACTAAGAGAAGATCTAGATCAGATGATTGATCATATGCAGCGCAGAGTTACTGGAATTGTAAAAATTAGATTACATAAAGGTAGTATGCGTATTGTAGGAAGAACCTCACCCTTCAGCCTTTATCAGCAAGATACCGTATCTTTTGAGGATAAAAGTATGGATCAGCGCGAAATGGTAGGTATGGTAAAAAACTATGCACTACAAGCTGCTCTTTATAACAAGATATGTAAAGAAGAATAAATTTTAAATAATTAATTTAATTTATTTTTTTAAATTTTTTTTTAGTTTAATTAATTGATTGATTGTTTCCATCAAAACTCTTAGATTTAATTTTTAACTGATTTTAATTGATACTAGATTAATTTAACATGATATTGATTGATATTAATTAATACTAATCACCCACTCCATTCCAGACATTATTGATTTTTATATTGCTAGAATATATTTAAACAAAAATTCATTATAATTCAAATTAGTATTTTTAATAAATAAATCTTTAATTAACTTTGATTTTAAATTAAGTTTAGATAATCTTTATATAATTTAATTAACTAATTAGAATTTATTAAACTCATAATTTAAAACACTAGTGGAGTATTTAGATGGAAATCCTCGATATAATGACATTAATTGTTATAGGAACATTTATAATCGTTTTAGGATTATTTGGAATTAGAATGCTCCTTAAATTAGGAAGAGCTGGGTTAACAATAATTTTTAATATGATTCTGGGAATTATATTTCTTTTTGTAGTAAATCTATTACCCATTGTTAAAATACCAATAAATCTATTGACTGTCCTGGTAGCTGGCTTTGGAGGAATAATTGGAGTTGGTGTTTTAGTTATAGCCAAATCAATGGGCCTTTATTGATTGAATTTATCATTATACCTTTATAAGAGTTATTGCACCAAAAAATCAAACCATATTAATTAAAAATCATGTTTCATAGCTTCACTTAAAAATTCAATCATTTTAGAAGCACTGAAATTATATCCCAATTTATTTTGAGCCAGTTCACCGGCCCGGCCATTAATAAAAGCCCCTAAGCAAGCTGAATCCCATGCAGAATGGCCTTGAGAATATATTGCTGCAACTAACCCTGCCAAGCAATCTCCAGTTCCGCCCACCGTCATTCCTGGACTTCCAGTTTTATTCAATCTAAATTTCCTCCCATTAAATATCATGTCCAGTTTTCCTTTGAGTAAAATAGTTCCTTTAATTTGTTGAGAAAGAGATTGGAAAGCAGATATTTTTTCTTTAATATCAAAAAGAATAATAGGTGATTCTTCTTGGAAAAAAGCTTTAAATTCACCCATATGTGGAGTTATGATTAAATTCTCTTGATTTTTCACTAAATCTTTATCAACCAGTTTTAAAGCATCAGCATCCATTACCAGGGGTTTTTTAAGTTCACCAAATTTTTTGGCCAATAAATTTAAAGCGATTTTAGTCTCTTCTTTGTCACCAGCACCGCAACCCACTAATACACAGTCAACTTTTTTAGATAATTCTAAAATTGGTTTCAGCATTTCTGGATTAATATAATCTCCAGGGAGGTTTTTTACAATTAAATCAGGAGAATATGATTTGATAGGGATAGCTGCACTGTCTGGACAGATAATGGTAACTAAATCTGCCCCCGCGGAAAGTGCTGCTAGGCCGGCTAGGGCGGGTGCTCCAGTGTATTCTTTGCTCCCACCCACAATTAATAAACGTCCATTAGCCCCTTTATGTGCATTGAAATCTCTTGATTTTAGCCTTAAAAGATCACCGCCACCTAAAAATATTTCTGCTTCTTTGGGAATTCCAATATCACAAACAATTAATTTTCCTATTTTTGAAGATGTAGATTCTGATCCTTTGAGACCGGTTTTTACCCTGTGAAAACTCACTGTATAATCTGCATCAACTGAAATATCATCTACATCCCCATTCAAAGGATTCATACCACTAGGAACATCAACAGAAATTACAGTTGAATTAGACTTATTTATAAGATTTATAGAAGATCTAAAAGGTTCCCTAATAACTCCGTTAATGCCGGTTCCCAAAATAGCATCTACTAAAACATCTTCATCCCCACACAACAACCCAGAATCAATTTGAGAGGAATCAGTGCAAATTTCAATCTCTAAATAAGATAAGTAAGGCTTCATATTTTCCAGAACATTCCAATTTTGAATAGATTCTTTAGAATTTATTTTTGAAGGATGAGTCAATAGAACTAATTTAACTTTAAATCCCATGTTTAAAAGATGTCTGGTGGCGACAAAACCATCCCCACCATTTCCTCCAGACCCTGTGAAAATAACAACCTTTTTCCCAATATTTATCTTAGATATTTCATAGGCCAGGGCCTTGCCTGCATTTTCCATTAAACTAAGTCGGGGAATTCCTAAATATTCCGCATTAAAATCAACAACCATCATGTCCAGAGGATTCATAGTATCACTAGTTATATAATTATAATAGAGAATATTTAATAATAACTGTAAATAAATAATAAATTTAGTAAATAGATAAAAAATAGATAAAATTAGTCATTTTAAATTAATTTATAATGTCTTGAAGTCCCAGTTTATAGAATTAAAAAAAAGGCATGAAAAGACATATTTAAATGAGGTGTTATAATTGGCCTCTTCACGCATACCAGCAATACCCACAACTGAGGATATCCAGGCAATACCCATTTCCATATTTTATTTTGCTATTATTGCTCTGGGAATCTTAATCACTTATGGACTTATTGGTTCTCTTTACATAATGGGTCTGGATCCAATAAATGCCATTTATTTTACAATTATAACTATTGCCACAGTTGGATACGGAGATATTGTCCCCCATACAGGAGTACAGAAACTTTTTGCAGTTAGCCTGGCTTTATCTGGTGTGGGGCTAATTGCTTATGTTTTCAGCCTTAGTATATCGGTGATAACCATGACGGTAGAAGATATTACATCTGGCTCCAAAATACGGAAAAAAATGGCTTCCATGGAAAATCATTTCGTTCTATGTGGATATGGAAGAGTAGGGGCCGCAGTTTTTAAAGAATTAAAAGAAAGAAATCAGAAAACCATAATTATCGAAAGAAATCGAGATTTAGTGGAAAAAGAGCTTTGGGAAGACTCTAATATTCTGGCCATACCTGGGGATGCCACTGATGAAAGTGTGATGAAAGAAGCCGGGATTAGTAGGGCTCGAGGAGTCATAATTACCACTGGCGAAGATGTTGATAATCTTTTTATTACCTTAACCTCCCGAGAAATACATCCCGAAATATGGATCGTGGCTCGTGCCAGCAAAAAAGAAAATATTAAACGCCTTTATCGATCCGGAGCAGACCGAGTAATATCTCCCGAAACCAGTGGTGGAGAAGACATTTACTTTGCAGCCATTGAACCTACCATGATGAAGATTACTATGATGCATGAAGTGGATGACATCAGAAAGGAATCTGAGATAATAATTAAATACGGCTGCACACTAGAAGACATAGAATACCATTTACCGGAATTTAAAGAGCCTTTGATTCGGAAAGTTGGGGTTTCTAAAATAAGTCAAATAAATAAATTTTTAGATAGTTTAGATAGTGACATTAATAGAAAAAACTCCTTAGAAAGAATATATGAGTCTGTAGGTGGAATACATTCCCATTGGATTTCCGGGCCGGATAAAGAAACTCTGGAAAAGTTAGCTGAGGAATTAAAAAAAGAAGGGCTTCTTTTAGGCGTTAATTTAGAACCTGAAGAGATTAAAGACGTTGCTCGCAAATATGGGCGACTGGTAGAAGTTGTTATAAAACCAGAAATGGTAATTGTGGAAAATCACGGTGTTTTAGACATAATGGAAGAAGCAGAAGTAATTTTAAAACACGGTTGCACATTAGAAGATATAGAATACTATTTCAGTGGCTTTGGAGAACCTTTACGCCGTAAAATTGGCATTTCAGATATTGAAGAAGTTAGAAAATTTTTAGATAACTTAGAAAAAAATTCTGAAAGATTAGAATCATTGGATAGAATTTATACTCTTTCCGGTGGAGGAATTCACACCCATAGAATTTCTGGACCTGACACTAAAAGTTTAAAGCGAGTAGAAAATGAATTAAGTAAAAAAGGATTTTTATTGGGAGTTAATATGACTCCAAAAGAAATTAAAGACTTGATTCATAAAACAGGTCGAGTAGTTCAAATTCTGGTTAAACATGATGTAGGAGATCTAGACGATAAAGAAATAATTATTGGTGCCGGTGGCCGTATATTAGATGCAAAACATTATTTGCCCGGAGTTAAGCAAGTTGTAAGTCGTAATTTAAATCTTAAAAATCAGGCCGACCTTAAAAATTGTGAAGAAGAGCTCAAAAAACCAGACGCCCGTCGATCACTAACAGCACTGTATGAAATATCTCGTCGAATTCATAGCCACACTGTGGCTGCCCCTGAAGAAAAAATTATAAAGAAAATAGAAAAGAAACTTAATAAAAAAGGTATTTTATTAGGAATTAATCTTTCTGAAGATGAAATTTGGGAAATTGTAGAAAAAGAAAATGTAAGACAGTTCTGTATTGAATAAAAATAGATAATATTAAATTTTTTTTAAATAAGTTATTTTAATTTATTTTTTTTATTATATTTTTTTAATTTAATATAAAAATTACAATTAATAAAAAATTGAAAAATAAAATTCTTTAACATAATTCGAAAAAAATGATTTAAAAAAAAAATGTAGTTATTAACTCTTTTTAGAATAAATCATGTAAAGCTATTTTGTAAGCACCCAGGTCTCCCCCAAAGTTTACAGCACTGATTTTTAAAACACCAGAAACTTTAACAGCTGCTTCAACAGCTGCTTTGGTTGCTGCTTTAACAGATTCTTCATCTACACCATCAATAACAATTTCGTAAACACCATTGACATCAGCAGGGATTTGAGTATCTTCTACTTCATCTTTTAGAGTTACGCACATTTTTTCGTTGGTGGAGGCGCCTAAAAATTTGTATTTGTTGGATCCTACTTTAGAGCCAGAGGCTACAATCCCTCCAGGGAATGGAGTAATGGTACCTGGGACATTTTCAATAGCATCTACGGCTACTTCTGCAGCGAGTAAACCTGCTGCTTGACTATCAGCGAGTATTATGAGGTTTCCTCCAGCTACACCAGATTTAATTCCTAATCCTCCTTCAATTAAGAAGTCACCAGACATTAGAGGGATAGAGAATATGGTTCTTCCATCAAGTTCCAGTTTTTTCTCATAACCGTCCCCGAAGAATTTCAGTTTTTGGCCGGTTTTTAGTTTTTCATCTTCATCATCAAGAGCATCAAAGACTGCAGTTGTAGCTGCAGTGAGAATACACATTCCTACACGCTCTAATAATTCATGATCAAGTTTTCCCTTGTTCATGTTACAGATCATGATTATGTATCCTGGCCGGCCATCAGGGGTTTCTGATGGAGGCACATAACAATCAATACCTGCTTCCGCAGGGCATCCGATAACAGATGTCCCGTATCCAGTAGCTTCAGTGGCGGCTATTTTAGCCAATTTTTTTGTTGCTGCTGTTACCAGCAAACGTGAAACTTGTATTCCAAATGCTTCTGCAAAAGTGTCTTCTATTTCCACACCATTTATTTCCATGATTATCACCGAGTTTGATGTAGTAAAAGAATTATTATATATTTTTCTATTTGATTTTATAGAAATAATCTAATTTATAGAAAATTTAGAGAGCTTGATAATTAATTAACACAAAAAAACAAATTTAGAAAATAAGTTCCTGCTATAATCAATTTATTGAAATAGTAAATAAATTAAATAAAAGAAAATAGAATAAAATAGATAAAAAAAATCACTCATAAATCCGGTCCAGATCTAGACTCCCCAATTTAGGGACTTCTATTGAAAAACAAGTCCCTCCTGACAGTTTTCTTTTCATGTTACCATCTATCTGATTTACTAAACTTTTAACCAGTTGCAGGCCCAGTGAATGTGTTCTATCAAAATTAACATCATCTGGAAATCCATCGCCATTGTCCTGAACTCTTAAAACATAGTAATCTGGATAATTTTTAAAAATAATTTTTATTTCACCCATTATATTCGGCTTAAATGCATGTCTAAAACTATTAGAAACTAGTTCAGTTAAAATCATGCCTAAAGGAATAGATGTACCCATATCCATGAAAGTATCTTCTAGTTCAACATTTAGACTTATATTGCCCGGTTCAGGAGCATAGGTACTTAAAAGGCCAGAAAGAATACTTTTAGAATATTCTGCAAAATTAATACGAGTAAGCTCTGGAGATTGAATAAGCTTTTCATAAGCTTTTCTAATAGATTTAACTCGGTTGTGGGTATCTTGAAGAAGTTCAGCATCCTTATCGTCCCTCATGTGAGCTTTTTGGAGATTCATGAGGCTAGTTACAATCTGCAAATTTTTCTCAATTTGCCGGTAAAGTTCAGCAATCATTTTTTCTCGAGCTTCAGTGCGATTTTCCAGCTCTTTTTCTTTTTTTAAATGTTTTTCAACATCCCTTACAGTTACCAGAACTAATTTTCGATCTTTTATATCAATCAAAGAATTTTTAAGTTCAACATTAATCAGTTTCCCATTTTTAGTTATGAATTCAAATTCATCCGGACCACTTACCATGCCTGCTGCATTTTTATCCAGGATAATCTTAGCTCTGGCTCTTTGAATAAGAGGTAGTAGCTTCAAATGCAAAAAACATTTACCAATCAAATCCATTTTCGTGTAACCTACCAATTCTTCAAAAGATTGGTTACAATCAACTAAAAACCCCTTCAAATCATATAAATACCAAGGATCTGGATTTTGATCTAATAATAAATTTAGAAATTCATTGGAATTCCTAATATCCTCACTTAACATCCCATATTCGTTTAAGAATGATTCTTCTAATTCAAAGTGGTCACTATCTTCAGTAACTCCTCCCCCCATATGAGAATACTCTTCCTGCATTTAAAATCTCCACTTTAAAATTTAATTCTTAAATTCTTAATTTTAATTCCTATAATCATAAATCAATATTAAATATAATCTATGATTTATTTATGAATAATTTATGTAATTACAATTCATTTTACATTATAATTTATGAATTTTATTATTTAACTAATTTAGGTATAATATAATTTTTTAGACTAATAATTCTAAATACAATTTAACATACTATATTTTCTTTGATATTTTTTCAATAACACCCGACCCGAAATAAGGCAAACAAACGATTCCTATAATAGAAGTCATCCAAAACGATATTAAACGTTCTAATACAGTAGCTGCTGCACTAATCGAAGGAGGAACACCCGCAGCCGAATAAAGCAATATCATGATTCCATCTACCGCGCCTAGGCCTCCCGGAAGCAAAGGAATCATACCAATTAAACTGGCAATTATAAAAACTTCGGCTATTAAAATCAAAGATATGTCCATTCCAAAAGCTGAAAATACCAGATAAACCCTTATTATTTCAAATAACCAGATCAAAAATGAAAGTGGAATGCCATATAACATTACTTTCCTATCTTTCAGCATTATTCTCATAGTGAACTGAAATTCATGAATGGCACTTAAAGCTTTTTTTTCAAGTTTTTCTGGATTTTTCCTATAAAACCGTCTTATAATTTTTAAAATCCATCGAGTGAGTTTTTCTCCTGCATTTTTGTTTAAAGATGCATAAAAAATCAAAACAAAGAGGACAATTAGCAGCATTACTGCAATAATTAAGCTTAAAAGAACCCACAGAGGCAAACTAAAACTCATCATGATAGCAAAAATAGTTAACACTGATAAAACGATGAATGGAAACATATCAAGGCCTCTATCTGCAATTACCGTTGCAAATGATGATTCCATGGAACATTTAGAGTATTTACTTAAAATATAAGCTCGAACTGGTTCTCCTCCTCCTCTGCCACTGGGAGTTATATTATTCACTGCAAGTCCCACCATGAGCATAGGCAAAAGATGTCTTTTCTTAACATTAATTTTGACGGAGTTAGTGGTTATTGACCATCTCCATGTCCACAAACCATAAACCAGGAATTGAACAAGTACTGCCAAAATTATAAAAATAGGATTTGCCTTTTCCAAAGTACTTAATATTTTTCCCGGGCCTATGAATAGTATCATGGCTGCTATAATTCCTATGCCCACCAGTATTAAAATTAGTCCTTTGTGTTTCATTATAACCAATCATCAATGAGTTAATCTGTTAATAAGTTTGAATTACCATCTTAATTAATATAATTTTAAATTTAAATAAGTTGAATGTTATTATGCTAAATTTTGGTTTTTAGATAATTAGAGTATGAAAAATTTTTATGTAATCAAAATTTAAAAATTGAATTAGTTTATAGTTAGACTAGTTAAATTAAACTACTATATAAAATTATAGAACTATTTGAAGTCTCAAATAATAATACTTTCTTAAATTTAGACATATTCAAAACAACCAAAGAAATAAACTATTATGCATAATAATATCATAAATAATCAGGATTACATTTTAAATCTATTGAATTCAATAGAAATACTGTGCATTCACCTTAAGATATCCACCAGTCTCACCAGACATTTATAACTAGTGTTTTCTTAATCAACCCATTAAATAATTTCAATTTAAGAATTATTTAATTCATTTTTATTATTTTCTAAATTTTCAAATGAATTTAATTTTTTCAGCTTTTGTAGCTTATTGAAAATCGTCCCCTATTTAATAAATTTTATTAGTTTTAAGAGACATATTATTAAAAATAGAAATAATATTAGTTTAAAATCTAAAATTTAGAGAAAATTCGGAGGGTATGAAATGGATCTGCTTACTATAATTATTATATTAGCCGTCTTACTGATTATTATCGGCCTTTCTGTCAAGGTTGTGAACCAGTACGAAAGAGGAGTAGTTTTCAGGTTAGGTAAAGTAATAGGTGTTAGAGAACCTGGGCTTCGAATTATTATCCCACTGGTGGATCGCATGGTAAAACCTTCTCTTAGAATAGTTACTATGCCTATCCCT
>CAYUFT010000047.1:11695-15857 GCA_964444115.1 uncultured Methanobacteriaceae archaeon | reverse complement strand
AATGGGTGGAAAGCGAATGAATGAAATTGTAAAACTAGCTGCGAGTGCTTTGCCTGGGGAGAAAAAATACATATTATTTGCTGGAGCAGGAGTTTCAAAGGATGCTGGCGTTCCTACTTCATGGGATTTGATGCTTAAAACTGCAGGATTATTGTATGCTGCTGATGGAGGAACTGACGAGGATATCAATCTTCAAGAATGGTTTATTGACAGTAAGTACTCTAAAATGGAATATTCTGAGCTTATAGGGCAATTATATTCGACTTCAGCAGAACAGCAAAATTTTTTTAAAGATTATTTAAATAATCACGAAATTGGCGATGCCCATAGGTCAATTGCGGAGTTAGCTAGATTAGGAATAATTCGGTGTATAATTACAACTAATTTTGATCATTATATTGAAAAAGCTTTAAATGAAAAAGGGTTGGAAACGCAAGTTATCTCAACAGAAGATGATTTAATCCATTCCGAACCATTAATTCATTGTAAATCCGTCCGTATTTATAAACCAAATGGGAATTTGGGGCAAGGTGCTTTGAGAAATACTCCTAAAGATTTAGCAGATTTGCCCGTTACAATGGAGGAAGAATTAGTCAGAATTATGAGTGAACATGGTTTAATTTCTTTAGGATACTCTGGAAGCGACCCGAATATTCAAAAAGTTTTTAAAAAAGCAATTTTTAATCATTATCCTGTTTTCTGGGTCAATCCTAGTCCCCCAAGTGAAGAAATGGAAAGCATTCTTAAACTGAAAAATTACACATATATTCAATGTCAAGGCGCTCATCAGTTTATAACAGATTATCTAAGAATTTTAGAAACTATAAATCGTTTAGAACCCAACTTAGATTCAGGCCCAAGTATTATTGAATTAAAAAATGCTTTTGCATCAGAAAATTCTCTTAAGGCACCTTTGTATATAGATTACTTAGAAAATAAGATATCTGAATTAAAAAGAGGATTACCTGATTTTAAAAAATTCAGCGAGTATGATGATGCTATTGTTGAACAAATTAATAATGGGAAATCAATTTCTTATAGTTTTATTGAGGCAGTTTTATTGGCCTGTAAATATGGAGATAAAGATTCAATTTATACAATATATGATTTTTTTGGAAACTTTATCAATTTACGTGAATCTCAAAACAATCCTGAAGGTTATGCTTTCTTAATTTACGAATTTTTTGTTGCATTTATTGCAGGCTTAATTAAATTTAATCAATGGGAGCTTATTGGAGAAATATTAAATAAAGAACTTTTTGCTGAAGAAAACTATGAAAAATATATTCCATTTACTTATTTATCCTATTATATTCATGTATTGGATGAAAAGAGAAATAGGAGACTTAAAAGCAATAAAATCAGTATTATGGCTGACATGCTACATGAAAGATTTACCCAGACAGAATTAGCCAAATTGATTACTCATAAACAATTTATGGATGCAGATTATTTTCTTTTTATGAAAAGTATATGTACTGACAATTTATATTCCAAAAATTTATGGTGGGGGCCTCAAAGTTGTGTTTATCTAAATGAAACACCTATTTACATGGATATGGCTCAAAGTAAAAGTTTCTTAAACAAATTAAGTAGTGCTGTAGGTTTTTTGGATTCAAATGAATTCATCATGAAAATTGGAAATAGAAATGCGGAATTTCGTAATTATTTTTCTAATGCTCCATTCACTCGTAATCCTTTAAGATCAGTTAACTTTAGTAAATTAGGATCTAGAAAATAGGATTTATTAATTAAAATTTAATAGAAAAAGTTTGAACGCCGGAACTGGGATTTGAACCCAGGCGGAGAGAGTCTCCACGGGATTTCAAGTCCCGCGCCTTACCAAGCTAGACTATTCCGGCAATGAGAATAATATTCAAAAATAAACAGTAGGCCTAATATAATAAAAAATAGGGGTTTGCTATATTGCAAATTGCAATTTAGCTCTTTAATTCAATCTCGATACTCACGTTGTCAGGTACATTTACCTTCATGACCTGTCTCATGGCTCGCTCGTCGGCTTCGATACCCACTAATCTTTTGTGGATTCTTAGTTCCCATTTTTCCCAGGTTGCTTTCCCTTCACCATCTGGTGATTTACGGGTAGGCACTACCAGCTTTTTAGTTGGTAATGGGATAGGGCCAGAGAGATCTACGCCAGTTCGTTCAGCTATTTTTCTTAGCTGTTCGCAGACATAGGCCAATTTTTCAGGGTCAGTCCCTGTGAGTTTAATTCTTGCGTTGTGCATTTTTTTAGTCTCCAAAAAATAAAAGAGTAAAAGGTTAATTAAACCTATTTGGCTTTGACGATGTCAATACACATTCCAGCGGCCACGGTTTGACCCATGTCCCGGATAGCAAATCTACCCATGTGCGGAATGTCCTTGATTTTTTCGATAACCATAGGTTTGGTTGGTTTAACTTTTACTATTGCAGCGTTACCGGTTTTGAGGAAGTCAGGGTTTTCTTCATCCACTTGACCAGTTGCTGGGTTCATCTTGTTAACTAATTCTAAGAAAGTACAGGCGACCTGAGCGGTGTGACAGTGGAATACAGGGGTGTATCCTACGGTGATAACACCAGGGTGTTGTAATACAACGATCTGTGCGGTGAACTCTTTAGCTACACTTGGGGCGCTGTCAGGGTGTCCTGCAACGTCTCCTCTTCGTACATCGTTTTTACCTACACCACGTACGTTGAATCCTACGTTGTCACCAGGTTCTGCTGAATCGAGCATTTCGTGGTGCATCTCGATGGATTTAACTTCTCCGATAACTCCGGCCGGTTCAAAGATTACACTTTCAGCTTTCTTCATGATTCCGGTTTCGATTCTTCCCACTGGAACGGTTCCCACACCAGTGATGGAATAAACATCCTGGATAGGTACTCGTAGTGGTAATTTGGTTGGTTTTTCAGGAGCAGTAAAAGTTTGTAGAGCATCTACGAGAGATGGTCCTTTGTACCATGGAGTGTTTTCACTCTTGGTGGTTATGTTGTCTCCTTCGAAAGCAGAGAGTGGTATGAAGTTGATGTCTGCTGGCTTGTAAGCTACAGTCTTAATCAAGTCAGAAACTTCGCCTTTTAAGGTGTTGAACTTCTCTTCATCGTAGTTAACCAGGTCCATTTTATTGATACCGATGATTATCTGGTTGATACCGAGGGTTCTAGCCAAAAATGCGTGTTCTTTAGTTTGTGGCATGATACCGTCGTCAATAGAGACTACTAATACTGCGGCGTCAGCCTGGGAAGCACCAGTAATCATGTTCTTAACGAAATCACGGTGACCAGGACAGTCCACAATAGTAAATTCGTACTTTGGAGTTTCAAACTTAGCGTGAGCTAAATCGATGGTTACTCCTCTTTCTCTTTCTTCACCTAATTTATCCATTACAAATCTGAACTTGTTTTCTCCTTCTGCTAGCTGTTGTTCAGCGATAGCTCCGGATTGGAGTAATAAGTGTCCCACAAGGGTTGATTTTCCGTGGTCTACGTGTCCAATAAACGCCAAGTTCATGTGTTCTTTTGTTTTAGCCATTAACAATACCTCCATTTATTTGCGTTAGCAATCAGTTAATTTGAGCTTAGGTTAAGATTAGACTTAACCCTTTAAATAGCTAATGATGTTGTTGTCCACTGGGAACATTGTCATCATTTTAGTTTTTTTAATTTAAAAGATTTAAATTGAAAAATAAGGTTAGATTTAACCTATGTAGTGTTCAGGACCATATGGTTCTGGTGATAGGCCTTTTCTGTCCCTAATTTCTCTTATTATTTGTTTTTGTAGTTCACGAGGCAGTCTTTCAAATCCTGAGTTCTCGGTGGACCACAAACATCTTCCTTCAGCTGCAGAACGAATGTCGCCTGCAAATCCAAACATTTCCGCTACAGGAACTTTGGATTCTACGGTGGCCATGTCTCCTTCTTGGGACATATCCACAATTTGGCCTCTTCTGTTCTGAACTTCTCTGGTAGATGATCCCATGTAATCTTGGGGCACGTTGATGAATACCTTTTGGATAGGTTCCAGTAATGTTGGCTCAGCCAGCATTAAGGATCCGTATACTGCTTTCCTGATAGCAGGCAATACTTGGGCAGGTCCTCGGTGTACAGCATCTTCGTGTATCTTTGCATCCATGAGTTTGATTTTGATTCCCATGACCTT
>CAYUFT010000047.1:0-11595 GCA_964444115.1 uncultured Methanobacteriaceae archaeon | reverse complement strand
GTATACTACGATTGGTTCTGAGGTTTCAATTTCTACACCTTTTTCATTGATACGGTAAGCGATAATTTCCAAGTGAAGTTCACCCATACCTGATATGAGGTGCTCCCCAGTTTCTTCGTTGATTTCTACCTTAATGGTAGGATCTTCTTTACCTATTTGCCTTAAAACTTCAATTAGTTTAGGCAAGTCCTTGGTGTTTTTAGCTTCTACCGCTACAGTAACTACTGGTTCGGAGATGTGTTCTAATCCTTCGAAAGCTTCAATTTTACGGCCTTCATTACAGACAGTTTCCCCAGCAACAGCGTTTCTGGCACCAGTAATAGCTACAATGTTTCCGGCAGGCACTTTATCAGTGTTTACTCTTTCTGGTCCGAAGTAAACTCCTACTTGCTGGATACGGTTTTTACCGTGAGATCCCACGAAAAAGATTTCAGTTCCTTTTTCAATGGTTCCACCGTAAACCCGTCCCGTAGCGATTTCACCAGCGTGCTTGTCAATACTCACATCAGTAATCATTACTGCTAGCGGCCCGTCAGGGTCAGTGTTGAGCATGGCTTGGCCTTCTTCACTGTCCAGATCTCCTGGCCAGATGGTAGGTACCCTATAAGCTTGAGATTCATCAGGGCTTGGTAAGTGTTCTACTACCATTCCCAGTAATACGTCAGCTAGAGGTACTTTATCAGCTAGTTCTTTCTGTTTTTCGTCTTTACAGTAGTTGATGATATCATTGAAATTGATACCAGTTTCCTGCATGACTGGTACATTGAGTGCCCAGTTGTGATATGCAGATCCGAAAGCGACACTTCCATCTTCTACTCTAACTTGCCATTTGTCTTTTAGCTCTTTAGGAGCCATGTTTTTAATGAGCTTGTTAGCGCTGGCAATGGTCTTGATGAACCGATTTTGTAGCTCGGTAGGATCAAGTTTTAATTCGTTAATTAACCGGTCAACCTTGTTAATAAATAAAACTGGCCTTACATTCTCTTTTAGAGCTTGCCTGAGCACAGTTTCTGTTTGGGGCATGATACCTTCCACAGCGCATACTACTACTACTGCACCGTCTACAGCTCTCATGGCCCGGGTTACATCCCCACCAAAGTCCACGTGACCTGGGGTGTCAATAAGGTTGATCAGATATTCGTTATCGTCATACTTGTGAACCATGGACACGTTTGCTGCGTCAATGGTGATTCCTCTAGCTTGTTCCTGTTCATCGAAATCCAGGAAACGCTGGTCTCCAGCTAACTCAGAGGATATCATACCAGCACCGGCCAACAGGTTGTCAGACAAAGTTGTCTTTCCGTGGTCGATGTGGGCCACGATACCGATGTTCCGAATGTATTTTGGCTGGTACATCAGCTCTTTTATTCTATTAATCATTTTGTCTCGTCTACTCACTAAAATCACCTGGTAAATATGACAAATCTCATAATTTACATTTAATTATTCTATTATCTTTTGAAATACCCTAATCATGCTAGTATATTATATTAGCATGTGCCAATTCCATTTTTTTAAAAAGAGTTAATGAAAATAATAATATCCATGAAATCATTTAAAAAAAATATGAAAATGGTAATTAGTGGGCAGATCTAGCAATTCTCTCTTTTTCTTCTTTTTTCTGAATAGCGAAACTTCTAGTATCGTATTCTGCTGCTAGAAGAAGTTCGTCAGCTAGACTTTCTGCCATAGATCTTTTACTTTTAAAAGCAGATTGCATAGCTCCTCTGGTTAAGAAACCGAGAGAGAGGTCTACTCTTCGCTGAGGTGCTATATCCACTGCTACTTGGTACCCGATTCCACCGTATTTAATACGGGTGGTTTCTTCCCGAGGAGAAGTGTTTTCCACAGCTTTGACTAGAATTTGCACGGGGTTTTGTTTGGATCGTTGGTTTATAATATCAAAAGAACCTTGAACAATACTGAAAGCTTTATTTTTCTTTCCAGCGTTTATATGGGTTCTCATAATTTTATTCATTAACCTTTCCACAATAGAGACTTTTGATTTGGCGAATTGTCTTTTGACGTGCCGGCCCATAGTGTGGGGAACCATTATTTCATCCAAACACAGGTAATTAACTAGACCCATGTCTTCTACTTTTACTTCTTCCAGATCCCACTTATCAAAAACTTGACTCATGAAATTACCTCACTGGTTTTTCTATTTTCCCTTTAACCATTTGTGATAGGGAAACGTTGTTAACTTTAGTTACTTTCCATCGGACACCAGGGATATCTCCCATGGATCTTCCGGAAGGTCCGCCGATACCGGCAATGAGTACTTCGTCGTGCTCATCGATGAAACCAATAGCACCATCACCTGGGGCAAAAGCAGTTAGCTGTTTACCGTTTTTAATGAGCTGTACTCTTACACACTTTCGTATAGCAGAGTTTGGTTGTTTTGCTTCAATTCCCACTTTTTCGATGACGATTCCACGTGCTTGTGGTGCACCTTCTAAGGGATCAGCTTTTACATCTAAACGTAATGCTTTCCGTTTATATTCAGTATCTTTCCATTTGAAATGTTGTCTATTTTTTTTGAGCTTTTTAGCTGCGAAAAGTCCTGGCAAGTTAATATTCCTCCTTATAAATTTGAGTTAATAATCCCACTTTCGGTTATTAGCGTAATCAATATAAAACCAATATATATTAAACCATATAAATTTAGCTAAAAATTTAATGAGAGTAATTGAAATATATTAAGTTATTTAATTTTTCTAGTTTACTAGTAGTTTACAATTATATTAATCTGAATATATCAAATTAATTTTAATATTTTCTGCTAATTACTAGTATTCTAGTTAATTTATTTTATAACGATATTACTAATGCTGTGCTGTCGTTTGGCCAGCAATCTGGCTCTTTCAATATTTTGACCGCCTTTACCTATGGCAGTCCTCTTATTTTTACCATCTGTTTCTACAGTGGCAACTTTTTCCCCGCTCTCCCTTTGCAGAATCCTTATACTGCGAAGTTTAGCCGGGGCCATTAAATTGGATATGAATTCAACGGGATCTTCAGAGTGCTCTATAACTTCAACACCTTTATCCACTGTTTTCTGGACTTTGGTTACGGTACTTCCTCCTTTACCGATGGCGAGACCCATGTCTCCCTTTTTCACCAGAAAAGTAATTTTTCCGTTTTCATCGTCCACGATACAATCTTTTACCATTGCACCAGTCATGCTTTCAAACAGTGCAATATATCTTATTTCATTGGTGGTGAATTTTATAGTCACTTGAACACTACCCCATTGCTTCTAATATTGTAGAATCTCCAGGTTCTTTGATGACCAGAGTGGCCACGGTAAATGGCTTACCACAAACAGAACCTAAATCAACACTGGTTCCATTAAAGGTGTAAACAGGAATTTCAGAAAGTTTAGCATAGTAAGCGACATCTTCTTTGATGTTCTCTGGGCTGTTTTCAGCAACTACTACTAGTTTTCCTTTACCTAATTTTAAGGCCTGAATTGATTTTTCTGATCCTAAAGTGACAACACCTGTGTCTACAGCTACTCGTATTCCTCTATCTACGTCCATCTACTGCCTCCTTATTTTTTTTGTTTCATTAAGACACCAACAGAGCCCGTTCCTAACGGTATTGGTTGTCCGATAATAATGTTCTCAATGATTCCGGTAAGGTGATCTATCTCTCCTCTTATACTGGCGCGAAGAAGATGCTTTCCAGTTTCTTCAAAAGAAGCTCTAGCAAGAACACTAGCTTTCTCACCACTAATACCATGTCTACCTATGGACTTAATCGAACCATCAGCGCTCATCATATCTGCTACTAGCATAATATGTCTTACATCAACTGTAAGCCCTTGTTCATCCATTGTACGTTGTGCTTCGTGTATAATTGCGTTCCGGCCTGCTTCTATTCCGAGAACTTTCTCTACTTCGTGAATATCGTTGGTTGTAGTTCGGACTTTGTCCACACCTTCCATTTTAAGAACAGCTCCAAGATTTGAACCTTCAGTGTGAATCACCCATTCGTCTTCTTCTTTACGAATAACGACTTTTCCGATGTTTTTCACACCACTTATTTGAAGATCTCGTACTTTATCTGCTAAAAGTCTTAATTCTCTTATACTTGGTTTAGGAGGTTCAAAACTTAGTACGTTGTTATCTATCTTAACCTTCTTAAAAGCTTTTTCTACACGATTTATAATGTCTTCTAAATCAAGCCTTTTATCTTCAATTTTAGGTATATCCAGTTCCACTACTACATTCATTTCAGCATAGTTAATGTGGAAGTCCTGAACGATGTCATTCATGGTACTTTTACCAATCTGATTGGCAATAGTCCTTACGAATTCTTCATCGCCTCGGGGTTCTTCTTCAAAGTATATGGCCATGGTTGGTGTGGATATCTTCTTTCTAGCATCCACAATTTCAATGAGTCTGGGAAGACCCAGGGTAACGTTAAGTTCTGCTACCCCTGCATAGTGAAAAGTACGCATGGTCATCTGAGTACCTGGCTCCCCAACAGATTGGGCAGCTACAGTTCCTACAGCTTCATCATCTTCCACTTTGGCACGGTCATAAGACTTTTTAACTTTTTTAACTAATTCATCAAGTTCTTTATCATCAAGGTCACGTTTTTCTACAGTTTCAGCTATTTCATATATTAACTGCTCTGTAAAAATTTTCTGAGCCCTTTTCTTTTTAACGACTTTTGTAACCTTTTCTATTGTTTCCTGCACAAAATCACCTAAAATACGAACTTTAAAAAGATAATTTATTATATTAAATATTTAATTATCTTAATTAATTCAATTCCAGATTAATCACTTACCTGATTTTATCCTCATTTCGTCTACGAGTTTGTCCAGGTCAACTACTTTACCGTAGTCACTCTTGGCTGGATCTACTCCATCTTCTCCATAAAGGGTCTGGATAACAACGCCCCGGTTGTCAGTAACCTTACCTTCTGCATTTACACTCAAATCCTGCAGAGCATTAACCAGTCTTCTTTGCATGTAACCACTCTGAGCAGTACGGATAGCTGTATCTACCAGACCTTCTCTTCCTCCCATTGCGTGGAAAAAGAATTCAATAGGGTCGAGACCTTCTTTGTAACTGGAGTGCACAAATCCTCGTGCCTTTGCTCCTAATTCACGTTTTTGGAAGTGAGGTAATGTTCTTTCACTGTAACCTCTGTCGATTCGGCCACCCCGTACGGACTGTTGCCCTACACAAGCTGTAATCTGAGTAAGGTTCAACATGGAACCTCTTGCACCAGTTAAGGCCATTATTACTGCGTTGTTTTCATTGATGTCAAAGTAACTTTCTGCAATTTCCCCTGACTTGTCCCGGGCTTCCCCTAGAACCTGCATGATTTTCATTTCTAGAGTCTCTTCCAGGCTTCTACCTGGTAATGGTTCCAGTTCGTTGTTATCGTAAGCAGCGACTAGTTTATCTACTCTTTCTTCAGCTTCATACAGGTAAGCTTCGATATCTTCTTTAGCTTCTTGAGGAATTTCTTCGTCATTGGTACTGGTGGTGAATCCTGCTTTCATAATACCAGAAACTGCCAGTTTAGTGGAGGCATCCAGGAATTCCCGGGCCCGGTCAGTTCCGTATTCTTTAACAATGTGATCTAAGATTTTTCCAGAGAAAGCACCATAAGCCTTTTCATCTATAACTCCACTTAATAGCTCACCGTCTTCGATAACTACGTAAGCATCGTTTTTACAGGACCTTTTAGTACACTCGTCACATTTTCTGCAGACTTCCGCTCGATAAACCATGTTCATATCTTTGGGCAGTACTTTACTGAAAATTTGTTTTCCAGTCCAGGTTTCACCAGTTCGATCTGGTAGTGGTAATTTTGCTTTCCTTAAAACTTGGAATACTTGATCTTCGTTGAATATGGCGCTTTTCCGGGTTAGTAGATATGCTCCAGAAATGTGATCATGTATTCCTCCAATAATCGGTCCTCCGAATCTTGGGGATAGAATGTGTTCCTGTACTCTCATGAGTGACTTGGCTTCGGCACGTGATTCTTCAGTTTGGAATACGTGCATGTTCATTTCGTCCCCATCAAAATCTGCATTGTATGGTGGACATACACAGAGATTTAAACGGAATGTTTTATATGGTAAAACTCGTACTTCGTGGGCCATCATGGACATTCTGTGAAGTGAAGGTTGTCTGTTGAATAGAACGACATCTCCATCTTTCAAATGTCTCTCTACCACATAGCCCTGTTCACCTTTTTCCAGATAATTCTTTTCCAGATTTTCAGCTACGGTTTCTTTTATTTCGTCGTAGATTCTGATTTTCCGGCCGTCGGGCCTTATGACGTAATTTGCTCCAGGGTGTACATTAGAACCATTCATAATGTATCCTTTAAGTTCTTCCAGGTTCCATTCGGTTACTTTTATTGGTACTGTAACTTCAGTGGCTATTATTTCTGGAACTCCTACTTCATTGATACTGATGTTTGGATCTGGTGAAATAACTGTACGAGCAGAGAAATTCACACGCTTACCAGAAAGGTTGCTTCTGAAACGTCCTTCTTTTCCTTTTAATCTCTGAGCAAGAGTTTTCAATGGCCGACCTGACCGGTGTCTGGCTGGTGGTACTCCTGATGCTTCGTTATCAAAGTAGGTGGTTACGTGATACTGTAATAGTTCCCATAAATCCTCTACAATAAGTTGTGGAGCTCCTGCTTCCATGTTTTCCTTTAAACGCTGGCTAATACGGAGAATATCAACTAGCTTGTGAGTTAAATCGTCCTCGGAACGTTCACCAGTTTCTAGAGTGATGGAAGGTCTTACGGTAACTGGAGGAACTGGTAATACTGTTAGAATCATCCATTCTGGTCGGGCTACTTGACTACCATCTTTTGCTTTCTCAGCATTGACTCCTAAAATCACAGCATCAGAATCTGGTATTATTTCCAGTCGTTCCCTTACTTCACTAGGAGTAAGTTTGTAGTTACCTTCTACAATGGAAACTGGTTTATCAATTTTAACGTCTTCCTGTTCTTCTTCACAGTGAGGACATTTATCCCTTCGAGCAACAGTATAAACCTCTTTAATTATTTTGGTTAAACTTTCCTCGTTTTTTATTAGAGTCTTGAATTTGTTTTGATAATCAAATATTTCACTATCAGTTAACAAAATCCGCCCACAGGTGTTACAAGTGGATCTCAATATTTTATGAATAGTATCTGCGAATCCTACGTGAATTACGGGCCGGGCCAGATTTATATTTCCAAAGTGACCCTGACATTCTCCACCTTTAGTACCACAGGTTCTACATTTTAAACTTGGATCTATAACTCCTAAACGCGGATCCATTAGCCCATTTTCAATAGGGTATCCATCTTCGTCATAGGTGTCCGGTGTTACGATTTTGGTAACAGACATACTTCTTATGTCGTCTGGAGACATTAATCCGAAGTTGATTTGGGAAATCTTCTTTAAAATTCCTGTCAAAGTTTTCTCTCCTTTAATTTTGCTCTTTTAAATCCCTTATTTTTTACCTTATTTTTTCAAATTTCAATTAGTGTAATTATCCATAAATTGAAAAATATTAAGGATGTTTGATTAGGCTTTATCCTCTAGAACCAGTTTAGGGAATATAGTTAGGCTCTTTAGTTCGTCCAATAATAGTTTGAATGCATATGAAATCTCTACTGGGAACGATTCTGATTCTCCACAGATAGGACAGTATGTTTTATCCCGGACTTTATCATAAACAGATACCATACCACATTCTCCACATACAATGGCTTCGTACTTATCTGATTCATCTAATAATCTTTCTTTAAGAGCTAAAGCTGCTCCGTGAGCAATTAGACAATCTCTTTCCATTTCTCCAAACCTTAGACCACCTTCTCTGGCTCTACCTTCTGTAGGTTGGCGGGTAAGTACTTGTACCGGTCCTCTGGATCGAGCATAAACTTTATCTGCAGTCATGTGGTGCAGTTTCTGGTAATAAGCAACTCCAACGAATATCTCTGCTTCTATTTTCTCACCAGTAATTCCATTGTATAATGCTTCTACACCTGCAGTTTCATATCCATTTGATTTTAGAGCGGTTTTAATGTCAACTTCCTGTTCGCCTGTGAATGGGGTTCCATCAATTCTTCTTCCTTCCATACATCCGGCTTTTCCACCTAACATTTCCAGCACCTGTCCAATGGACATCCTTGATGGAATAGCGTGAGGATTAACTACTAAATCTGGCACAATACCGTTTTCAGTGAAAGGCATGTTTTCTTGAGAAACTATGAGTCCTACGACCCCTTTTTGCCCGTGACGGGAAGCGAACTTATCTCCAAATTCAGGTTGTCTCTGATCCCGAACTCTTATTTTTGCTAATCTGCTTCCTTCAACGGTTTCAGTTAGCAAAACTGCATCTACAGTTCCTTTTTCTCCGTGCCTTACGGTAACTGAAGTTTCCCTTCTTCTTTCGGCCACGGTTCCAAATTCATCTATTTCTTCTAAAAACCTTGGAGGGGATGTTTTACCAATCAACACATCTCCAGAAGAAACAACAGATTCTGGATTCACTACACCGTCATCATCCAGGTGACGGTAAGCTTCTTCAGATCTGTATCCCCGAACACCTTTTTCAGGTATTTCGAAATTATCTTCTTGTCCTCCAGGATATCTCCTTTCAGAAGCTTCATAAGATCTGAAAAATGATGATCTAGAAAGTCCACGCTCAATAGAAGCTTTATTTAGAATTAAAGCATCTTCCATGTTGTAACCTTCATAGGACATAACTGCCACCACAAAGTTCTGCCCAGATGGACGTTTATCATATCCTGTGGCATCAATTATCCTGGTTTTAACAATAGGTGTTTGTGGATGATGTAAAAGGTGAGCTCTGGTATCAGTACGCATACCATAGTTAGAAACATATAATCCTAGCGCTTGTTTGGTCATCCCTGCTTCCATAGTGTTCCTTGGTGAGGAGTTGTGGTTAGCAAAAGGAATAATTCCGGCACAAATACCCAGCATGGTAGATGGATCTATTTCTAGATGGGTGTGATATTCATTTAACTCGGCCAGTGACATGGAAATATAGGAATTTTCTTCTTCCTCGGCGTCTAAGTATTCAATAAATCCAGTTTTTACCAGATCTTCCCATTTAACTGTGCCTTCTTTCATTCCACTGATTTGTTCTTCTTGTAGCAATGGTGCTGCGTCTTTAACAATGATTAGAGGTCTTCTAGCACGACCAGGATCATTGAATATGTAAATTTCATCAGTTTCAGTATAATATGTAATATTCATCTCATCAGAGATCTCTCCAGTTCTTCGCTTTGCCCTCATTTCATCTACGAAGCTTTCTGGATCTTCACAGGCCCCGATGAGTTTCCCGTTTATGTAAATTTTAGCTTTTCTCACGAAATTGCCTCCCGATTAAAAATCAAAGAATTATAATAAAAAATGGTCTACTCCAGAATACCCATCTTTTTGATGATATTTTCAATTTCTGCAGGATCTGAGCCTTCAGATATTTTGGCCATAAGTGCCAGGTTTTTCACCAGACCACAATTTGGACCTTCTGGGGTTTCATTAGGACAGATTTTACCAAATTGGGTTGGGTGCAAATCTCTTGCTTCAAAGTGAGGTTGACTTCTACTTAATGGAGAAACAACTCTTCTCATGTGTGATAAAGTACCCATGTAACTGGTTCTATCTAGAAGCTGGCTTACACCTGCTCGTCCACCTACCCAGTTTCCTGTGGCTATAGCGTGTTTAATGTTTTCTGTTAGCACATCAGAACGCACAGCTTGTTTTACTGATGGTTCTTTACCTCTAGCTAAACTTCGCTCTAGCTGATAACTCATATCTCTGGTTAAACTGGTGAATGCAACACGGAATAAATCTTCCATTAAATCTCCAGATACTCGGAGTCTTTTGTTAGTGTAATGGTCCTTGTCATGCGGTTCACGTGTTTCAGAAATAACTTGAAGTAACATTTCGGTCATTTCAGCTAAGTATGTGGCTTTTTCAGCACGTGTTTCTGATTCTACGCCCATGTGTGGTAATAAATATCTATCAATGACGTCTTCCGCTCTTCTAATACGGTATTCTTCAGTCATACCTTTAGCGACTCTGTTTCCGATGTATTTAATGGCACTGGTTTGTAAGTATTGCCTTCTCTCTTCTTGGGAGAGTTCTTCCATTTCTTTTGGCTCTAACTTAAGACCCTGATCAGAAACTTGTATATCGTCGGCTATAATCATTTGATAATTAAAATCATCAGAAATATGGGTGATAATTTCTTCATCAGTGGATAATCCTAATGCCCGTAATAAAACAACTAGTGGTATTTCTCCGGGAACGTAAGGGAATGAAATTCTTAAGAAGACTCCGGTTTTTCGTGGTTTTCTGTATTCTAAAGAAATTCTTGCTCGGAAACCACTTTTTATAGATGTAACAATGGCCCTAGCACGCCTATCTTCAATTTCACCAATTCGTTCTAGAATGATTTTGTTAGGAGCAATTTCTTCCATGGTAACTATGGCTCTTTCAGAACCATTTACTATGAAATAACCACCGGGATCTTGAGGATCCTCGCCTTTAGCCACTAATTCTTCTCTATTTAAACCACTTAAGTGACATATGTCTGATTTAAGCATTAGAGGTAATTCTCCAATGTAAACTTTTTCAAAATCTGGTTCGCTTTCATCTTTTTTTAAAAGACGCATTTCCAGATACATATGAGCGGAATAAGTTAAGTTTCGAAGTCTTGCTTCTGTTGGAAATATAAGGCTCTTGGAACCATCAGCCTCTTTAGTAAATGGCTTTTTTATTTCCAACTGTCCTGTTTCTACGGAGTATTCTCCTTGTTCTAACTCAATAGGTTCAGTTATGTCAATTATGTCCTGTATTCGATGATTTACAAAGTCGTTATAGGATTTAACGTGGTGATCTACCAGGTTGTGTTCATCAAAAAATGCGTCTACCAATCCCCATGCACTCTTTTTCATGGACTTCCTCCAAAAAATAAATACTACAAAATTTTTAGCTAAAATATTAGTTTAATAAATACTAGTTTACTTTCTAAGTTTTAATACTCATTATATTCAAACTATTAATCATAAATTCAATTTAAGCAAATACGAGTTTTATATAATACTTGGTTGAAATGTTTTAGATTATGAGTTCGATTTTTGAGTTATTAGAGTAAAAAAATGTTAAATAAGAATTAATTAAATTGAACCACTCGATTAATCATGCACCCGCCTATAAGTAACAAATTTTCCTGCTGTGGCGCTTTTACGAGTTATTTCAAGTATGTCTCCTTCTTTGGCTCCAATAGATTTGACAACAGGGTCATCAGTTTTTATTTTAGGGAGCTGTTCAGGATGTGCTTCAATTTTTTTAAGTACTTTAGAAACTTCAGATTCAGACAAAATAACATGATCGGGAACTAGTTCGTGCTTTAAGATATCTTTCTTCACAATATATCCTCCAGTTAAAATAATCCCAATAAAAAATCAGAAAACGGGCCCGACGGGAATTGAACCCGCGGCCACTTGGTTAAAAGCCAAGCGCTCTGCCAGACTGAGCTACGGGCCCTAATGGAACGCCCTGGCCGGGATTTGAACCCGAGTCGT
>CAYUFT010000046.1:9844-16443 GCA_964444115.1 uncultured Methanobacteriaceae archaeon | reverse complement strand
AAGCAGGATATCAAGAAGCAAAAGATTTTGTGAAATCATATTGTTTGGGTAAAACAGTATATCTGGATATTGATGATGCTAAAAATCATGATAAGTATGGAAGGACTTTGGCCGTGGTTTATGCAGGTAATCAGAATATTAATGCCCTTCTTTTAAAGAAAGGATATGCAGAAATTATGTATATCCCTCCTTCAGAATTCCCAAGGGGATTGAATACTTAATTACTATTTTTGATTATCATTTTAAATTTTTAGAATCAAATATTCATTGAAAAAATAAAATAAAAAAAGTGGGAAGTTTATTTATCTGTTCCCTGTTTTGAATTTGTAGTAAAGGGTTTTAGCTAAATTATTGGCACTGGTATCTTTAACTGCTTTTGTGGGCACATAAACTGTGTATGTGGTGTTTTTAGCTCGTTTTGAAGTTTTGATGTAGAGTTTGTTGTTTATGATGGTTTTGATAATTTTGATTTTTTTACCATGGCTGTCTTTTACATAGATTTTTGACCAGTAACTGCTTCTAAGAATCTTTTCATTAAAGGCTATCACAATAGTTTTTGACCTAGAAATATTTTTAGAAGACTTCTTAGGATAAACAGAAAGCACCTGTGGTGGAAGGGTATCAACTACTCTGACAGAAGTCCGCAATATCTGACTATTGAATTTAGCTGAAACACTGGCCACACCCAGAGAACTCACTCTCAAAATAGACTGGGCTATTCCATTAATAGTGGATACTGGCGTAGATATGGTTCCAAAAGTTGTGGTAAAACTCACCAGGGCACCATTAGGAAGGCATTGGCCTGAACTGGGGACAAATGGGATGACTGTATTTCCATCATAGAGGTTATTGAAACTGGCCGTGATTAAACCAACCTTACTATTTTTAATAATAGTTGGATTAGCAGTCAAGGTCATATAGAGCCAGTAATTGATATTTATCCTTCCTGAAAGCAAATTCGTATATAAATTAGGATTATTTGAACCCCACCAGTTTTTTTCTAAATTTGCATCGCCATCGTTGTAAGTAGTATTTGAGTAATTTGCTGAATTTCCATAGAAGTTGTTTAAAGTAGCAGTGAAATTAAGACCTTTATTATAGATAGCTCCACCATCACCCGTTGCCGTGTTATTGACGAAAATACAGTTAGTAACTGTCATGGATTTATCATTGTAGATAGCCCCTCCATTTCCACTTGTTGCGCTGTTATTGATGAAGATACAGTTAGTAATTTTACATGTACCCAGAGAGTGGAACAAGATAGCACTTCCGCAATCTGCTTTATTATTGGTGAAGGTACAGTTTGTAATGTAGTTGTCACCTCCATTACTAATGATGGTGCCATGAATATTTGCAGTGTTATTGGTGAAGATACAATTTGTAATGATAATAGTGGAATCTACATTGTAGATAATTCCATCTTCAGCGGTGTTATTGATGATTGTACATTTTTGCAGGGTTAAATTTCCCTCGGTATAAACAGCACCACCAACAGTTGCGTTTCCGTTTTTTATTGTTAAATCATGAATCGTTACATTTACTCCACTTGTAATATTGAATATTTGTGCTGTATTTAATCCATTTATAATGGTACTGTACTGGCTTTGACCGATAATGTTCATATTTTGACTAATAGTGATTCCGGTGTTGTTTTCTCCAGAATATACTCCGTCTGCAATATGGACTGTTCCATTATTGTTCACGGTTCCAGTGGCGTTTTTTATGGTGAGTTTGGGCCCGCTGGTTCCATCGTATATGTTGGTTTGGCCGTCCCAGGAGTCGTTTCCCCCAGTGCCATTCACGTATATGGTGTCCCCGGGGGCTGCGGAGGCAGCACCGATACAAGTAAAGGTTAGAATTAAAATTAAAATGATTAATGGTATTAAAAATCTTTTATTGGTATTATTATCTTGCTTTTTTATCTTTTCACCCCATTAGTTTTATTTTATTAAAATATAGTCTTATTTATGGGGAGTACTTTCTTATAGAAGAATAATTGTCTTGAAAATAGAAAAAAGTGAATCCCCCACTTGGCAATAAATATTTTGATAATTTATTAACAACTGTTTATAATCAACTAATATTAATGATTTGCTAATAATTCTAGAATAATAAATCAAATGCTAATTAATTAGATACTATCATATGATGAATTAATAATTAGACTTTAATAAAATAAGTTATTTACCTTTAAATTCAATCATTATTTATGAATATAGCTAATAACTTTTTTAGAATGAATGTAATTTATTTAAGGATTATTTTTACTTCGCCAGTATTCTAATTTTAAATCATTTTATCACTTTTGCACACTTGCGAAAAATATTATTATTAATAAAGATAATTTATATTTGCGATTAGATAACTAGCTTTTCATCTTTTAATTAAGGGGTACATTTGGTAGATAATGTAAAAAGGATTATTACGGAACTTTATTATAAGTTCTAAATAACACCCATTATCTCCTATTTTTGTTTTATAATAAGAAATAAAAAATAAAATATAAAAAAATAGTAAAATTATTCTATTTTTATTCTACTATTCTTACTTCCTGAACTGCAGGCTTAGCAATGAGTTTTCCAATTATTATGGTTGCAACAATGGCCAATACCGTAATAATTATGGCATAAATGAATAATCCAGTTAGCCCATTTCCTGTTCCGATTAATTGTGTTATCAAAGCTTTAATTGCTTCATTCCAGGCCAATGCAGCAATTAATCCGAATGCAGTTGTTATTAAAACGCCTATATTTTCCAATACTTGACTTTTCACTTCATTTATATGATCCTTCATTTTTTGACCTCACTTATTTAATATTATTATTAATTGAATTTTTGGAAGTAAAAAGATAATGGTTTTGTAAAAACATTTTAATTCATAAATAAAAATTAGATGTATAAAAAGATTATTGACTTGATTACTACATGCAAAAAGAAATCGAAAAATAAAAAAATGAATAATATAAATTGATATTTTTAAGGGCTTTCGCTTTCAAAAACAAATTCTGTTTTAGCATATTTGTCTAATATTCTAAGAGAGCCGTTTTTTATGAGTTTACCTAACAAGAGATCTATTAAAACAGGAATCCATAATATTTTAGATAGGTTACGGATAAAAGTTTGTTTGTAAGTTAATTCGCCATCGATTGACTTAACTTCGATTCCCACTAGACTTTTACCTATTGTTTTTTGGTAATGACCTTCTAAATAAGTAAAATAACATATAATTACCAAAGCCAGTAAAATTATCCAGTAGTTAAATATAGTAAAATACCCGGTTACTACTACCAAGGGGTAAATAACAACACTTAAAATCCACATTAGTGCTGTAATAATAATGAAATCAATAATAAATGCCCAGAATCTTTTTTTAGTTAAGCTTTCCATTTAAATCCCTAGTTTATTCAATTTTTTTTAATTTGACTTATATTACTAATTAATTTCATTAATTATTTGAACTCAATCATGGAAATTATGATGAAATCCTATTACATTATATTAATATTATTATTTGTTAAAATTAATCTTGAATTGAAAATATTTATAATTTCCTAAATGTTCTTACTTACAATAATAATATGTTAAATTAGATAATTTTAATTAGTTCTTTAATTTGATTTAGACTAATTAATATCTTATTAACAAACTCTAGGAACTGGATCAGCGATTGGTGCTTCTAAGATTCTTGTTCCACCTAAAGAAGTCTCCATTAGAACATGATGACCTTCAGTGACTTCTCCAATAATTTGTGCTTCAGAGCCGTATTTGGTCTTTCTAATAGCTTTTAAAGTCTCTTCAGCAACATCAGGCTTTACACCCATTACTACTTTTCCTTCATTGGCCACATCAAATGGATCTATTCCTAACATTTCTGAAACTGCTTTGACCTGTTCTTTTAGTGGTATTTGATCTTCATCAAGCATTAATCCCACACCAGATTTACTGGCCAGTTCATTGACAGCATTGGCCAGGCCCCCACGAGTAGGATCTTTTAGAGCAGTTACTCCTCCAATTCCCAAAGCAGTTTCTACTATCTCCCATACTGGAGCTACATCTGATTTTAAATCAGTTTCAAAACCAAAACCTTCACGATAGGCCATTAGGGCCATCCCATGGTCCCCCACACTCCCGCTGAGAATGATTTTGTCCCCAATTTCCAGGCCAGAATCTCTTTTTACTTCTCCTCTTTTTGCTAGACCAATTCCGGTGGTGGCAATTACCATCTGGTCTAATTTTCCCTGTTCCATGACCTTGGTATCTCCAGTGATGATAGAAACCCCGGTTTCCTGACAAACTTCATCCATAGATTTTATTATGGTTTCCAAGTCTTCTCCAGGGAATCCTTCTCGGATGATCATAGCATTGGCAATGGCCAGAGGTTTGGCCCCCATAACTGAAACGTCATTAACAGTTCCAGCTATTGATATTCTTCCAATATCTCCTCCTGGGAAGAACAATGGATCAATGGTGTGCCCATCAGTACTTACCACGATTTCATAATCACCAAGAGGAATTGATGCTCCATCATCCAGATCATCCAGGCCTACACCACCATTCACACTTTTATTGTGTATGTTGTTTAATATGATATCTGAAATTAAATTCTGCATTACTTCTCCGCCAGCACCGTGGGACATACCAATTTTCATAGAAATTCACCCTTTGAATGTTTTAAATGTGATTAAACTTTATTATAGAAATTAAGATTTATTATAGAATATATCAAATTAAAAATACAACTAAATTCACTCATAATTTAATTATATGATATTTACATGATTGAACATTTACAATATTTAAATGTTACAAAAATTTATTGAATAAACCCTTAAACTAATTGTAAATTTTTAAACTTTAAATATGAGTTTAGTTAAATTATAATAAATTACATGAAAATACATTTCCTACATATCGCTGGGTTTAATAAACGAAAAAAATTTGTATAATGGTTTATTAAATAAAATTAGGAATATTATGTATGGAATATTAAGACTTAATGGTTTTCATGTTTTAATATGCCCAAACAATCTAAATATTTTTAAAGTTCAATGGATAACTTTAATAAGTAATTAAATTGATATAATTGATATATATTGTTTAAAATAGAATTATTTTAAATAAGATAAATTAAATAGGATACCAGTTGTGTTTTAAATTCAGTTTTTACTGATTTTGGAATTTTAATTAAGGTTTCTAAATGGATATTAAATCTAATAAATTTTAGATAAGTATTCCATAATATTATTCTAAAAAAAGGAAGAATAAACAGTCTTTTTGAATGATATTAATTACAAAAATAACGTTAACAAGGTGAAATAATGGCAATTTGGCAAGGAAAATCAATGAAAAAACCTAGTGGTGGACGAGCAAAAATGAACCGAGGAAAGAAGAAATGTGAACTCGGTAGAGAAGCTGCTGAAACCAAAATAGGTGACAGAAAAATTAGAAGAATCAGAACTCAAGGCGGAAACGAAAAAATCCGATTATCCAATGATTCTAAAATTAATGTAATGAACCCTTCAACCAAAAAAACTGAAACGGCTGAAATATTAAATGTTGTAGAAAACTTGGCCAATCCCAACTTTGTAAGAAGGAACATCATAACTAAAGGTGCTTTAGTGGAAACTAGTGCAGGTAAAGTTCGAGTTACTTCCAGGCCTGGTCAACACGGTATCATTAATGGTGTGCTCATTGCAGAATGAATGGGAAGCAGAAATTCAATCCCAGAAGGATAAATTTTTAGAATTCATAAACCAGGACCTGCCAGAGGGTATGGAACTGGAATATGAAGGATTTTACAAGCGGGGTTTTTTTGTTACTAAAAAGAGATATGCTCTTATTGAAAATGAAAAAATTGTAGCAAAGGGTCTGGAGCTTGTAAGAAGGGACTGGGCTCCTATTGCTAAAGATACCCAGCAAAATATCTTAATGGCTATTTTAAAAGATGGTTCTCCTGAAAAAGCTAGAGAAATCATTAAAAATGTTATTATGGATATAAAATCGGGTGAAGTGGCCATGAATGATATGGTCATACACACTCAAATCACTAAGAAGTTAAGTGATTACAAACAGATTGGGCCGCATGTGGTTGCTGCTCAGAGATCTATTGCCAAGGGACGGAAAATAGAGAGAGGATCTATTATTCGTTATGTTATTGTTAAAGGTAAATCTCCAATAAGTAAACGAGCATTCCCTATTGAAGATACTGAAAAAATGGAATACGATCCGGAGTATTATCTTAAAAACCAGGTTTTACCTGCGGTCTCAAGGATTATGGATTCACTAGGTTATTCCTCAGAAGAACTAGCTGAACTAGCTCAAAAAGAGAAACAAAGTAGTTTAGATGCTTTTTTTTAATTAAATTAATTGAATTATTATTATTATTATTATTATTATTATTTGAATGTTTTTTAAGTAATTTTAGTTAGTACTATTTTTGCATTATTTTTTTAATTATTTATTAATGAATTAGTTTTTAATTTATTCTAAATATTAAAATAAAAGTTTAATAATATATTACCCTAAAAACAACAACTTATTAAGTTATAATTGCTCAATATAAAATTAGGTGGGATAATGCTAAAAGCGGTCTTTTTTGA
>CAYUFT010000046.1:7210-9744 GCA_964444115.1 uncultured Methanobacteriaceae archaeon | reverse complement strand
TATAATTGCTCAATATAAAATTAGGTGGGATAATGCTAAAAGCGGTCTTTTTTGATATCGATGATACTTTGTTTGACACTTCAGGTTTTGCTAAACTTGCCAGAAAGGCAGCATTAAATATGATGATTGATGCAGGCTTGCCTTTATCTTCTTCTGAAGCGTATACTCTTTTAAGAGAAATAATAGCCCAAAAAGGCTCTAATTATGATAAACATTTTAATGTTTTAACTAAAACTGTTTTTGGCGAGGAAAAACCTCTTTTAATTGCATTGGGAATGATAAATTACCATAATGTGAAATTTGCACTTTTAAGGCCTTTTCCAGAAACTACTTCGACTTTAATTAATATTAAGGCAAAAGGTTATCGTTTAGGTGTCATATCTAATGGAATCACTATAAAACAATGGGAAAAACTTATCAGATTGGGAATTTACCCTTTCTTTGATGAAGTGGTTACCTCTGATGAAGTTGGGTTTGAAAAACCTCATGGACGGATTTTTGAGGAAGCTCTAAATCGTATGGGTTGTAAGGCCGAAAAATCAGTTATGATTGGTAATAAATTTAGTGAGGACATTATGGGTGCCGTAAATGCGGGAATGTCTGCAATTCTAGTCAATTCGGAACTCACTCCTGAAGAAGAGAGTTATATTGAAAAAGAAAATCATGATGTCCAAATTATTTCTAATATTAAAGAATTAGAGAATATTTTATGAAACATAGATTTCATAAGCCTTTTTTTATTTTAAATATTTAAATATAAATTAAATTTTAAACACAAGAATTTCCTGTCTCCAAAAAAGTATTATTAATTTACAATTTTTATTAATTTATAATATTTTACATTATTAATAGTTTCTAGAATAATAATTAGGATTATTTCTGGGGATTTTATGATTTTAATTTTCATATAAGCATTTATTAGTAACCTTAATAAATCTATATAATATTATTATTTTATAATGTATTGGGGTTTGAATACATGACTTATTATCACGATGAACAAATGCAAGAACTTTTTGATCAATTAAAACAACCAAAAACATTGGAGGATCTTAGATTATCTGATGTTTTTGTAAGGGACCTTATTTTAAAAATTATTTCAGCTTTTGGGACTGTTAAAACCAGTAGATTAAATGAATTAACTGGAATTCACTGGGACATTTTAGAAGCTTCAATTCGTAAAATTGAGGAAGATGGGTTTTGTGCTCAAGTCGGTGGAAGTTTTCTTTTTTCAAGTATTGATTATACTGTAACTCAAAAAGGAAAGGAAAAAGTTAGTAGAATTGCTGAAGAAAATCCTTACATGGGTATAGCTCCAGTATCCTATGAAAACTATGAAGAGATGATGAATAAACAGTTAAAGGATCGTCATCCGGTAAATGTACCTAAAGACGTTGCTGAAAAAACTTTTAGTGATGTAGTTGGTCTTCGAAAAGCTAAAGCATGTCTTATAGAATCATGTACTATTGGTAAGGGTATTTTTGTTTATGGTTCTCCTGGGGCCGGAAAAACTTTTATTATCAGTAAAACTTCTGATCTTTTACCACCCATTATAATTCCTAAATTTATAGAGTTTGGTGGAAAGGTAATTCAGCTTCATGATCCAGATTTTCATAGGAACTGTACTGAACAACCAGAAGATCCAAGATGGGTTAAAATACATGCACCTTTTGTTTTTACAGGTGCAGAGTTGAGTTTAAATAAATTAGAAACTCTTTATAATCCTAATAAAGGGGTTTATGAAACTTCTCCCATGATAAAAGCAAATGGTGGAATTTTGTTAGTGGACGATTTAGGAAGACAAAGAGATGATCACGAACTTATTTTAAATAGAATGATTGTGCCTATGGAAAACAAAAAGGACGTTATATATGTTCGGGGAGTGCCAGTAATTGTTCACAGTCACTTTATTCCAGCTTTTTCTACTAACTTGGATGTAAGTATCATGGATGAGGCCCACTTGAGACGTGCTCCACTTCATATTTTCATGACCCATCCTCCAGTAGATAATGTGGCTGAGGTTTTCAAGCGAAACCTGGATTTAATTGGGGAAAATTATGATGAAAATATAATTGAGAGATTTAAAAAGGTTTATACGCCTGCAGTTAAAGGCGGGGAAGGTCTTGAACCTAGTTATGCTCATGCAAGGGATTTGGCCCATATTTGTCAAGCAGCACGTATTATTTCGGGTAAAGATGTTGTTGATATTGGTATTATTGAAGATGCCTTGGAAAAACACGTTTTGATTGCATTGCAACGAATGAATATTGATATTTCGCAAGTACAAAAGAAAATAAGGACCTTTAGAATTAAAACATCTCAAAAAGAAGAAGCATACAATACTGTTTCTATTTTTGGGGTTGATGCTATATCTTGCGAATCAGAAGGAATAATTGCAGATATGGAAGATAGTGTTACTCCGACACAGCTGGCAGAGTATCTAAGGGAAAATGATATTGCTTTTGAAAGTATAGATATTATAGCTGAAACTGAAAGGGAGCTTAGAAGGACTATCATGGAATATGAAGAAGATT
>CAYUFT010000046.1:0-7110 GCA_964444115.1 uncultured Methanobacteriaceae archaeon | reverse complement strand
TGATCAGAACCCATAACATCTGATAAAATATAAGAAGCTTTTATTTTATTTTTGAACTCTTCATTTACAAAGAAATAGTCTAATCTCCATCCAACATTCCTTTCTCGAGCTTTAGTTCGATAACTCCACCAAGTGTATTGTTCTGGCTCTTGGTTGAACATACGGAATGTATCTACATAACCATTTTCCAAAAATTTGTCTATCCATGCCCTTTCCACAGGCAAAAATCCTGAAATTTTACTATTCTCTTTTGGATGAGCAATGTCTATTTCCTTATGGGCTGTATTGACATCCCCACAAATTACAATGTTACGCCCTTCATCGCGCAAAGTGTTGGTATGTTCAAGGAAAGCATCATAAAAATCGAGCTTGTATTTTAATCGCTCGTCTGACATCTTTCCATTAGGGAAATAAATGTTGAATAAAACAAAATCATCATAATCTGCAATCTGGACTCGGCCTTCCAGGTCAAATTTTTTTATTCCCAACCCATTATCAATTTTCGTCGGTTCCAGAGATGAATAAAGGCCCACCCCACTGTAACCTTTTCTCTCGGCAGAGTTGAAATAGCTTTTATAGCCCTCAACATTAACTAATTTTTTAGGAAGCTGATCTAGATTAGCTTTAGTTTCCTGAATACAAAGAATGTCTGGTTGATCTTCATTTAACCACTCTAAAAACCCTTTTTTATGGATAGCTCTGATTCCATTCACATTCCAGGAATAAATTCGGATTTTTTTCATTGTTTCACTTCCAATAGTATTTAAAAAAAATTTAATATTTTTATTATATTTTATCTATATTTACTCCTACTAATAATTCATTTTTTCAATGAATAAATCCATTAAATTACCTCAATCAACTTAATTCTATTAACTTGTTTTTGGTGAATGAATTGTTTATATTTTATTTTACAAAATAAATGGGAGTATATGGGCAAAAATGCCCCCTACAATAAATGCGGTAACTAAATTAGCAGTGGTTATCACACTGGATGCTTTTACTCCAAATTCTCTTAATAATATCCCAATTGTTGAAATACAAGGAATATAAAGCATTCCTACTATGGCCAACACAATAAATTGTTGTGAGGTTAAGGCTAGGCTTAAATCAGTTCCCACAAATGAAACCAGGGTTAGGAGAATAAATTCTTTTCTTACAATTCCCAGCAAAAGCAGGACACCTGCAAAGGCAGGTAAACCCAGCCAACCAACAGTTAGTGGTGTTAAGAGACTTCCTATAAAATTTAGAACTCCTAATACGTATAAAACTTGTATTATGGCCCCTCCTATTATAAAAATAGGAAATACTAAATAAATTAATGATTTGGTACGGTTCCAGGTCTGTTTAAATACCATGGATGCAGATGGCATCCTTAAAGAGTGCATCTCCATAATCAGGCTGGTTGATTCTCCAGGCATTGCTTTGAGGGCCAATTTCCCCATAATAAAAATTATAACCAGATCAAGGACATATAATGCCAGAGCCCACCATATACTGACGAATATAGCCACTAGACTCAATATAATTATGGTTCTAGCTGCACAAGGTGCAAATGTAATGGCGAATGCTGCTAAAAGTCTTTCTCTCCTACTTTCAAGGATCTTAGTACTATCAATGGCGGGAACACTGCATCCGTACCCTAATATGAGTGGAATGAGGGCTTTACCATGCAATCCGATTTTATGCATGAAAGTATCCATCATGAAAGCTACTCGAGTTAATAGTCCAGAATTCTCAATATAAGATAAAAGAATGTAAAATGGGACCACAAATGGTACAATAAGAGTTAAACCCGCTACTAAACCTCCAAATGCACCATTCCATAATATTACTGGTATGGTGCTCGATGTACTGGGATCAACTGGTTGGAAAAAACTCATTGCATTAGTTATTATCCCTGAAATGAAATCTCCGATTATAAAAGTCCACATTAGTAGTCCTAATATAACCATGGTTGAGGTTATATAACCATAAAATGGATGGGTTAAAACATTGTCCAGCTTATCGGAAAAGGAGATTTTAACGTCTGTCTGAACTTGGGCTCCGGAAGCAATTCTATTAGCCAGAGCATATCTTTCTGATGCCATAACTGCAAAAGCAGGTTCTTGGTGAATTTTTTCTATTCCTAATTCCAGCTGATAGGCAAAGGGAATTATTTTGGAGGATTTTGAATTTACCAGATTCTTAATTTCAGGATCATTTTCCAGTATTTTAATGGCCATCCACTTATTAGGATACTCTAATTCAAGTTTTTCAGAATCCATTAAATCTTTCAGTAATTTAATTCTGTTTTCAATTTCCCCACCATATTCAATTGCTTTATAATCAATGGGTATTTTGTGCTTTAAACGGGTTTTAGAAACGTCTAAAGCTTTTTTAATTAATTCTTGGAGTCCTTCTCCTCTAATGGCAATTGTGGGAATAACTGGAATGCCCAATGCTTTTTCCAGTTTTTCAGTATCAATAACTATACCTTTTTTTTTGGCAATATCCATTTGATTTATACATATTACCATGGGAATTTCCATTTCCATTAATTGTATGGTAAAAAATAGATTTCGCTCTAAAACAGAGGCATCAAGAACATTAATCACTACATCTGGCTTTTCATGAGCTATGTACTCTCTAGAAACAATTTCTTCCATGGAAAACGTGGAAAATGAGTAAATACCTGGTAAATCGATTACATGAATATTATAATCCTTAAATAATAATTTACCTTCAGCTCTTTCCACAGTTTTACCGGGCCAATTGCCTACAGTTTGTTTGGAACCTGTAAAGTGGTTGAATATAACACTTTTACCAACATTAGCGTTTCCTGCCAGGGCAATGGTAAAATCAGCATTATTATTGGTAATGTCCTTGTTATCTGCAGTTTCAGTTGACTTACCCATGAACTGCAGCTCCATCATTATCAATATTTTCGGGTATAAGTTCTACAAAGACATTGTTGGCTATTTCTCTTCCTAAAGCAAGTTTTGATCCCCTAACCGCGATTTCAACTGGGCCTTTAAAAGGTGCAATTTGCATCATGCTTATGGTAGCACCCATGGTTATTCCCATATCCATTAGGCGCCTAATAACCTTATAATCTCCTCTTATAAATGAAACCTTACCTTTTTCATGTTCATGAAGATCAACAATGGAAACTAAATTCTCTTTTCGATTTCCAACCTGCTCCACTTCTTCATTTTTCCTTTCCATACATTCTTCACATGTTTGGAAACTAAAATTACATGCAGGGATTACTTCCTCATCATCAGGACATTCATCTGGTCTTTCTAAAAGATGGCAAAGTGCTCTTTCTGCATCGTCGGACAAGGTGTGTTCCATTTCACAGGCCTGATCATGCACTTTTTCTTTTTTAATTTTTAAAATGTCATGTAAAAATTTTTCAAGTAATCTATGTTTTCGGGTAACACTCTTAGCTTTTTTAAGGCCAGTTTCAGTTAAAATTGCTCCTTTATATGGAGAATATTTTACGTAACCCATAGCATCAAGTTTTTTTAGCATTTGGGTGACACTTCCAGGCGCTATATTTAAATTAGTCGATATTTTAGAAGTTTTAACTAACTGGTCTCCTTTACTAAGTTTATAAAGGATTTCCAAGTATTCTTCAATGTTTTCGCTTAATGATTCATTACCTGAATTTTTTTCTGACATTTTAGGCCCACCTAAAGTAGTTAATAATATTTAAATTAAATTCTTATATATAATTTTTGGTTTGCCTAAAATCATTATAATTCATTAGAAATTATCACCAACCAAATTCTATATTTTTAATTATTTATTAAGATAAAAAATACAAAATACAATAAAATGGATTATATTATTAATTATTTAAGATTTTTAATGTTTTGAACAATATTTAACTAACTATTCCAATAAAATCTAAAAAAATGTGATACCATGCCCTTGTAAAATAGAAATTTTAAAAGGTTACTCTAAAGAGTACAAAAAGGCCATTCTGGATGAGTTTCATGATGCTTTGGTAGAATCTATTAAAACACTTGATGATGATCGTTTTCAGCGTCTTTACGAGTTAGAAAGAGAAAATTTTGAATTTCCACCCAATAAATCAGAACATGTTACTTTAATTGAGATAACCATGTTTCCTGGAAGATCTTTAGAGGCCAAAAAAGCATTATATCAAAAATAGTGGATAAATTGGCAAAAAATCCAGGAATTGATGGAGCGGATATCTTAATTATTCTTTATGAACCACCAATGGATAATTGGGCCTAAAGAGGAGGTAAACCCGCCAGTGAAGTAGATGTTGGCTTTAAAATAAATGTATAAAATAACCTGATTTTAAAATAAATATTTTTTTAAATAAATTTATAAAAAATATAGGACCCATTGAGTTTAAATAAATCAATGGGCTATTTTTGACATGGAGGCGTCAAATTAAATTCTTAAATCAATTTTTTTAACTTTTATAATGGAACTAGAGGTTTTTGGTAGGCATCATTAATCACTTCTCCTAAACCAACGTAAATGGCGGCTGCACCAGTAAATATGCCTTCATAACCAGCAATTATGGTGATCATTGGATTTCCAGTGAATTTTCCTGCAGCTAAGAGGAAGAAAAGTACGGCCAATGAAATGAATACCACTTGAACTCCCCTGCTATGTTTCAGAGATGCTATGAACATCCCCAAGGTGAATACTCCCCACATAAATAGATAGAAACCCATGGACATTGGATCAGCGGCTTGTATGGAGGATTCTCCTGCTGTATTCAAAAATGTCACTTGAGGTAATATTAATATTAATACCAGTGACCACCAGAATAATCCATATGAACCAAATGCAACGGTTCCAAAGGTGTTTCCTTTTTTAAATTCCATAGCGCTGGCCATTATTTGAGCTATACCTCCATAAGCAAATCCCATGGCCAGAATCATACTACTAATGGGTATAAATCCAGCATTATGTACATTTAAGAGAACTGTGGTCAGCCCAAATCCTAATAGGCCCAGTGGCCCGGGAATTGCGGAGGTATCTTTTATGGTCACAGTTTTCTCATTTTCTATTGACATTTTAAATCCCTCACCTGTCAATTAATTCATTCTTAATTTCATATTTATTCATTCATCTAGGAGTCTATTCTTCTAATGTAGAAGTATCACCTAAATCTTTTCCTTCTTCTTGGGCACGAAGTATACGGCGCATAATTTTACCACTTCTGGTTTTTGGAAGTGCATCAACCTGCACTATGTCCCCTATAACTGCCACGGGTCCTAACTCATAACGGACATGTTTTTGCAGATCCTCTATGAGAATGGTGTTTAATTTATGTCCTTCTTTTAATATCAAGAAGGCCTTAATTACCTGTCCTTTAATAGGATCTGATTTACCAATAACTGCAGATTCGGCCACTGCCGGATGAGAAACAAAGGCTGATTCGACTTCAGATGATCCTACTCTATGGCCAGCAATCTTAAGAACATCATCAGAACGGCCTTGAATCCATATATATCCATCTTCATCCTTCCTAGCCATATCTCCGGCTTTATAGACTCCACCAGGTATATCTTTCCAATAAACATCTTTGAATCGTTCTTCATCCTGGTAAAGAGTCCTAAACATAGCGGGCCATGGCCTTTTGATTACCAAATATCCTCCTTTTCCCAGAGGTACGGATTTTCCGTTTTCATCTACCACATCGGCGTCTATTCCTGGAAGTGGCAAAGTTGCTGTGCCTGGTTTTAGGGGGGATATAGGGAGTGGAGATATCATGTGCATTCCGGTTTCGGTTTGCCACCAGGTATCCATTATAGGTGTTTTTTCCTGCCCTACATTTTTATAAAACCACATCCAGGCCTCTGGATTTATAGGTTCTCCTACACTACCGAGAATTTTAAGTGAATCTAAATTATGGATTTTTGGATACTTATTCCCGAATCTCATTAAATGCCTTATGGCTGTAGGGGCTGTGTAAAACTTGGTTACACCATATTTTTCTACAATTTCCCACCATATCCCTGGATCAGGATAATCTGGTGCTCCTTCATAAACCAGAGTAGTAGTACCTAAAAGCAGTGGGCCATAGATTACATAACTATGGCCGGTAATCCAGCCTATATCTCCCGTACACCACCATAAATCTCCATCATGAATGTCAAATACATTTTTCAAGGTCGTGGCCACACCCACCATGTATCCTGCAGTTGTATGGAGCACTCCTTTAGGTTTTCCGGTACTGCCGGATGTGTAAAGTATGAATAATGGATCTTCGGAATCCATTTCTTCAACGGCGCACTCGTCAGATTCTCCTTCTATTAATCTTTCGTAGAATATCTCTTTACCACTTAAATCAGAAATTTCGATGGGGCTTCCGGTGTGTTTAACCACTACTACGGTTTCTATAGTAGGACACTGCAGCATGGCCTCATCCACAATTTTTTTGAGGTCTATTATTTTTCCCCTTCTATAAGTTCCATCGGCGGTAATTAGAACTTTAGCATTAGCATCATTCATTCGCTCTACAAATGCACCAACACTTAGTCCAGAATATACCACACTATGAACGGCTCCAATTTTGTTACAAGCAAGCATGGATATGAGCAGTTCGGGACACATAGGAAGATACATGGAAACTGTATCTCCTTTTTTTATACCCAGATTTTTTAGGGCATTTCCCATTTTATTTACTTCACGGTAAAGCTCATAGTAAGTAAGCTTTTTCTCATCTCCTCTTTCATTAGCATATAATATGGCCACCTGATTTCTTTTATCCGTTGTTATCCACCTATCAACTGCGTTATAGGCCAAATTTATTTTTCCTTTGGTGAACCATTTGTAGAATGGTTTTTTACTTTCATCCAGAACTTTGTCCCATTTTTCAAACCATTCAAACTGTTCTGCTTTCTCAGACCAGTATTTTTCCAGGTCTTTCCCCTTTTCGATTTCAGCCTCCCAGTTTTTTACATGGGCTTCTTCTACTATTTTGTAGTTGGCTTTAAAAACCCTATTTTCATCCAGGAGAACAGAGGTGTCTTTTGTCATATTCCACCATCCTTTCACTTTTCAATGATACTACTAAGTTGGCTTTGACATATATATTTTACTATTATTAATCATTATAAATATTGATTAATCATG
>CAYUFT010000045.1:4400-16566 GCA_964444115.1 uncultured Methanobacteriaceae archaeon | reverse complement strand
TAACTGCTCTTTTAACCGGTGTTGTAAAAACGCCTATTTCTCAGATTACCAGTGGTAGTATTACTAGGTCTGGTTTGGCTGGTGACTTTAAAGGTCCCGGAATGATTGAAGTTGATAATGATAAATTAACAATTAAACTTCCAGAATCTTTTATATGGGGATTTAAGTCAGCATACAAATTCGCGGTTAAAACGGATAATGGAATAAATATTGTTGAGAATAATAAGACTATCAAAACGGTTAATGTTGATAATATTAATAACGATACGGTTTCCCCTCAATATGTTTCCTCCAAAGAATTAAAAGAGTGGTACAATGATTCTGAAATTGGAGATGAGATAGCTATTGATTATGAACTTTCTAACTTTAGTGATGGTCGAAATACGGTAGCTCCTTCAGAAATAAAACAACTATTTGGTGAATCCACGGTGGAATATATGAAAAATTACCCGGCGGGCAATCCGGTAATGGTTTATATGGCCAATTATAAAGAAGTTGATGCTGCAAGTTCCGTAAGTTATTTAGGATCCTATCCGCAGTATGGTGATGACAAAAGAGCATTTAATGCACGTGCATTTTCTGAAGCATGGAATGGTACTATTATTCCACCAAATACCATATCTTCTGGAAAAGAAAATGTACAATTCACTTCATCCCGAGACCCAAAGGCACCGGGAGGATATGCATCACATGGTTCCTGCCCACCAGCCAGGGCCCTGCGTGCTATTACCAATGACGCTGGATTCCCACTACCTCGAGGAATGACCTGGGAACACGACGCGGTTCTATTTGGTTTTAATCCAGCCACTGGTATTAAAGTTGATAATACTGGTAATTCTACTATTAAAATCCTTATGTGGACCACGGGATCCAATGCCAATACCAAAATATATGCCCAACTGGTTAAATTAGTTCCTAACTAATTTAATTATATTTTTTTTATTAAGGTGATGTTTTTTATGATCTTCTTAGGGTTTTTTGGTGGTGATTAGTGTGGTTTTTTTAGTTTCTGCTATTATAACTGCTGCTGGAAAAAATACCAGGATGTGTGAGGATCAGAATGAAAAAAATCTCCCTATCGAAAATAAACTTCTTTTAGATATCCAGGAAAAACCTGTTATTTTGCATACTCTTCAAAAAGTCCTGGATTCTGGTGTGGATGACTGCATTATTGTTTTGGGCCACTTTAAGGAGGATATTTTAGCTTTTTTAAATGAATATGACTTAGGTGATGATCATATAGTAAAAATAGTTGAAAATAACCCCGTTGAGGTTCCCCTTTCTCAATCACTTTTAAACGGAGTGAAAAATTCAAAAGGAGATATATGTCTTTGTGTGGCGGGTGATCAACCTACGGTAACCACTAAAACATTTTCTAAACTTCTTAATATGGTTAAATCATTTGAAAATCCAGAAAATATGGTTTGTGTACTATCCCGGGGAAAAACAGGCTATCTTGACTCTGCTGAAGGATTGGGGATGCCATTTGCCTGCCATAGACATCTTTTAGAGAAGTATCTTCCAGATCATCCCGGTAATATTAATCCTATACTCCGGGACATGATAAAAGATGGGGTGATATTTTATGGCCTGGAATGTGAGAATGAATTAGAACTGGTTAATATAAACCGAATGGCCGATTATGAATTAATTTTAAGGGATTTTAAGGACTAGGTTATAATAAAATTGAATATTATCTGTTAAATTATCTCAGGTCAATATAAAAAGGATAAAGAATTATCTATTTTCAAATTCATAGATGAATTTCTTTTTTTTCTAAAATAACCTCATAAGTAGGCTTGTTTTGCTTATTGACTCCTCTTTTAAAAGTTTGCCAAATTGGTTCCCATCCTTGTTCAGAATGTTCTCTTAAGGTTGCGGTGAAAACAATTTCACCAATTGCAGTTAAAAATACATAATCTTTCATTTTAATCACTCCTATTAATATTAATTTGAAATTAAAATTTATTTATTTATTTCTTTATTTATAACTATTATTTGTAGTAGTAGAAAGTTGCTGGATGGGTACCTTCATTTAATTTTTATTCTAATCCTCCATGGTAATTATGAATATATTATTTAACCATAATTATTTTTTTTAATTATAAAACCAATTATTCTATCTTCTACTTTTAAAAAGGATTAAACTTTTTAATATTCATCTTTTCTTTTTTTCCCGATTTATTCTCTTAACCAATAACTTTATATAATTAAACTTTAAAAGTAAAAAGTATAAGATTTTAATATCTTGATAAAAGGGATTTTAAAAAAAGTGTAAAATCATAGTAACTAACCATTTATTCAATTTAGATCTCTTTTTAGAAAAGTAGCTTTTAAGCGTATTTTTAGGAGATGTATTTTTGAAATTAGTTTCGGAAAATAAAATAAAACCAATCCGATATTTTTTAATTATTCTTTTGATATTATCCACTGAAATGATTTTTATGGTAGATACCGCAGATACGACTTCTTACTATAAACCCCGGGAACCAGCTAATAAATTCCTGCTTAAAGCAGATGAAATTACTATTAAATCTCATTTTAATCAAATAAATGAGAAAAAATATTCCACCAACTCTATGAATTGCAGTACCAAATCCCATTTATTTGCATCCTATCTTTTATCAATTGATGCTAAAAACGTTAAAATTATGGACATAAACTCTTTAAAAGGTGAATATGGGCATGAAGTAGTATCATGGGACAATCGTGTTTACGATGCTACTTCCGGTTATTATAATGCATCTAAAACAGAGTATTTGACCTGGATTAAAACAAAAGGATTTGATGGATTAATTGTTGAAACCCCGTTTATTCCAAGTACTTATGGATATTAAATTTTTTTAAATATTCTAAAATAAGAATTTTTTTTTAGTTATTACCTTTTACTATGATTAAGCTAGTTTGGACCTAATATAAATAAAAAACTATAATGGTTAACTTAATTTTTATGTAGCGTATTAAAATTTAATTATAAATAAGCATATAATTAATTATAATTTATTATCATTTCAAAAGGATTTGATCAAAAATGCTGGATTTTATACAATTATTAAATATTGATATCTTGCTCTTTTACTTTATTAATATTAATCTTCAAAATTCTATTTTCAATTATTTAATGCCGGTTATAACTAATTTAGGTCTTTATATTTTTTGGATCGGTGTATGTTTAATTCTTGCTATTTTTGGGGGAGAAAAAGGCAGAAATGTGGCTTTAATATTAATTATTGCAATTTTAATTGGGCATTTCCTTTCAGATATTCTTAAATTTGTTTTTAGTAGGCCTAGGCCAGGCATGGTTTTAACTGGTGTTCATCAACTAGTCATTATGGATAATTTTTCCTTCCCTTCCGGCCATGCCACGGAAGTAGTTATTGGGTGTTCCATTCTCGCAAAAAATTACGGTCATATTTTACTATTTGTCATTTTGGTATGCACTGTAGGATTTTCAAGAGTCTATATTGGAGTACATTATCCCAGTGATATTCTGGCAGGAGCCCTACTTGGATTAGGCATAGCTGCTTTTGTTCTCCACTTTGATGAAAAGATTATAAAATTTAAAAATCGTTTAGAATTTGAATAATAAACCCTGGAAAATAAACTTTAGAAAAAATTCACGATAATTAATGTAAAAACATCCCTCTTTAATGGAAAATAATAATAATATGTAACCTCATAAAGTTATGTAATATATTTATAGTGGGGTGTATTATGAAAATATCAAAAGAAATTCTATTAGGGGTAATTCTTGTTTGTTTTATTGTGGCTGCATCGGGATGTATTTCCAGTGATAATACTTCCAATAATAATACTTCCAGTGATAACACATCTAGTGATAATACTTCCAGTGATAACACATCTAGTGATGATAAATCCAGTTCTGATGATGTTACTATTTATGTGAAATATTCCGGTGAATGGGCTGCTGATGTAAGTGGTGAATTTGGATATCGTTCACTATCGGGCACAGGGAATGAAAAAAATAATTTAGGTAGTGTATCTGGCCCTATATCAGTTACCGCCCGTAAAACAGAAGGCGGCAATGGCATTCTATCGGTTTCTATAATGAAAGGTAAAAAAACTCTCAGCTCAGCAAGCACTTCTTCTCCATGGGGAGCGGCTACAGCAACATTTACTGGTTAAATCCCTTCTTTTTTAAAGCGGATTTTCCATAAATAATTTTTTTTTAATAAGGATTTTTTTAGACTGAAATATTGCAGCACACTAATACGACTAATAATAAAAACCATAGGCCTCAATTATTTAATTCCAAAAATTTTTTATTAAAATAAATTCATATTAATAACTGGTGTTAATATGTTTTCAAACAATAAACCCAATTTAGAAGAAGTTAATTATAGGAAAGTAAATGAAGGAGAACCCAATTGTATACAATGTAATCATTCTGATACGGATATAGAAGTTACTAATAATGCAGTTGTAATATCTAAATGCTATTTTTTTAATATGAATGTGGATGAACTCCATATTTGTGATTTGATTCATTAATATTATTTATTTTTAAATAATTCATTTACTGCTTTAGTTTCATCTAATAAGTTCTGAAGTTGGATTGATAGACATTTTTCATTATTTTCAATTTTCATACATTTATTAACACTTTCTAGAGCATCATTCCACGGCTTGAATTCATCTCTGGATAAATCCAATTTATTTTCATCAATCATTTTCTTCATGAGCAACCACCTCAAAGATAATAATTTGACTTAATGAAAGGAATAGGATTCAATTTATGAAAATGTCACAGATATTAGGTATTTTATCAAATCTCTTGATATAACACACTAAAAATAATTTATGATAATAAATGTAATATATAAATATTGATTTAAATCAAATAAAAAAACTATTTATACCAGATCTTACTTTTTTTTAGTAAAAATATAAGTTTTATTTGAAATATTAAGGTCTGTTAAAAGGAGTTCCTAAAAAAAAAGATGATTATTTAAATATTAGTATTAATATAAAGTAGGCTATTAGTATAGGAGCTGCTAATATGAAAAAAGCTTTCGAATGGCCGGATATTTTAGATGATGATGAATTAGTTGAACTAGAAGATGCAGATGCTCTGAAAGAGTATAAGTTAACTAAGGATATTATTCTAGTTTTAAATGCTAGTGAAGTTAAAAATGCAGATTCAATCAATTTTGTTGTAGAAAAAAAGGATATAGTTATTGAAGGACAGTATTCAAATGCTGAAAATAAATTAAAATTCTATGATGAAGCGGAAATAGTTAATGACTTAACATTCAAGAAATTTTTACAAGAAACTTTCCCTAAACTATTAATTGACAAAATAAATCAAATACAAAAATAATTCTAATTTTAATCATATCTCATTTTTCATTAAATTAATTTATTCTTAAGCAAATAAAAAAAAGTAAATAATTTTATATAATATTTGAAATTAATTATGCATTAACTTATCTCACTTAATGCATTAACCACGCAACCAATATTCTCTCCATTGAGGCCTACAATAACTTCTTCATCTTTAATATCCGCAAATTTACGTGATCCACTGCATCCTAATGTAATATTGGCGGTTTTTCTTAAAAATGGGCCGGCTACGGCATCAGCACATATGGACTGAATACCTGCAAAGTCAGACTCTACTCTTCCACCCAAGGTGTAGACCAGGGCCTGTGATAATTTCATGGCCTGTGCTGGATTGGATAGAATAACAATGACATCGGGATGGAAATTGGCCTTTTCCAGTGGTGCATAAACTAAAGCATACATCATATTTTCGATTTTAGGAATGGCATCCATGGTTCTTTTGGCAGATCCCAGACTGGAAAATCTTCCTAATTCATAATAGAATTCCCCAGTTTTTACTTTCTCTGGTGCATCCATAAGCCCAATGGCTGTAGCTCCACCTTTACAAAGCTGTTCATCAGCAGTCGCATAAAAAGTCTCTCCTTGAGCTGCTTTTTGTACCATTTCACAGTGCCGAATACTTTTAGATATCTTGGGAATATCTTCAGGTATATCTTTTTCTCTTAAAACAAATTTTATGGCTACTGGAGATTTCTCTAAACCAAGTGAACTTTTAATTTTTTCTGAAACTTCATCATATCCACTAACTTCACAACTACTTTCCATATTCTCACCATTTTAGTCTTTGTTTGTTTTCCAGCATAAATTTTGGTAATTACAATTGTTATAATACTTTTTGTAGAGGTTGATAGATTAATTCAATTAGTTATTATAAAGACTATTAAGGATATTTTAAAAGAAATAGATATTATTTATCAACTCTATATAAAAAAGAATAAAATAGTAAGCTTTAAATTAAAATTTAAGCTTATCTACCACATTAACAAAGGCCAGGGCCTGAATTTTTGTTTTAGTATAGGGCTGGTACATATAATTTTCATATATTATGGTTTTAGTTCCTGATTTTACAATCGGGATAGTAACGTATTTAGGGCTGGTTTGAGATTTAGGGAAACTGTAACTTAGCCAGCTTAATTTGGATCTAATTTTCAGAGCAATATTTTTAGAGGCCTTATAGTTGTTAGGGGCAAAAACAAATCTTTTTTTAGGATAATTTCCTCGGTTGGAGTGTACATCAATAACCAGATTGTATTTTTGTTTTTTTACATTAGGAACCACATAAGAATGGGCTAATTTCTGTCCATTCATTCTACTTTTAGAATAATTTTTAGTATCTTTGGTTACATGTACTTTATAAATGTAGTAGCAATAGTTAAGGGAATTTTGCTTTTTTATTATGGATTCAAATAGTGCTGAGTGGGATTTATATTCTAAAGGATGTACTCCAATGATGTATGCAATCTTAACTTTAGATGATGTATTTCCAAATGGCCCAATTCTCTCAACATAGCCTAGACTGTTGGATCCTAAAACATTAGAGTTTATATTTTCAACAGCACTGACTCCACCACTATTATCCGATAAATTAAATGAAATAAAAATTCCGAAAATGAATAAAGACAGTATTATTCCTGATTTTAAATATTGGGGTAAATTGGACAAGGATATCAGCTCATTAATTAAATTATCATAATCTATTTAGTAGGTGAGTTTTCAAATTATTTTTGAAAAATCTGATTGTAATCAATATTATAAAAATATCTATAATTTTTATTTGATATTAATTTTATGTATTTTATTTTCAAAAACTATTTAAATATTTCAAATTAAAACTATTTTTTTATAGTACCGAATTTATTTTAATTTCATTAACATTATTTATGAATCGTGATTTTTCTCCGAGCTAAAGTTCGCATTTCATATTAATAAAACATTTTTAATTCCTCGATTAGATTAAATAGACATTAAAAATCATATTATTTAATTAAAGAAGTTATAATATATTTTTTATAGCATTAACGTTGTTATAGGCTTTATTTAATGTTATAGTATCTTAAAGTATTTATTTAATGAATTACTAAATATCTATACTACAATATGAAATATGAGTAACTAAATGGAATAGAATTATTAACTAATATAACTTATATCTCCAATTGATTATGGAATGCATATAGAAATTTAAAACTAGAAAATGTTTAACCTTAGATATTTTTATATTCAAAAAAAATCTATTCCATCAATCCATTTATGGAGATATTTATATTATATAGTTAAAACATAATATTAGTATTGTAAAATGTATGTTCAACCTTCACAATATTGAAGGTATGAAAAGCTAAGGAAAGTGGTAATATGGATACAACTTTGATATCCACAATCTACTCCATTGAGCCGGTGATGATTTGTATCACCCAATTTTCTCCCAAAAAAGTTATTCTTTTAAGAGAAGATGATGCGCCTGATGAGAAAACTAAAGTGGAACAGATTTTAAATGATACGGTAGGAAAATTTATAGAAATTGTTCCAAAAGAAACTAGTTTATATAATGTCGTAAAAGTCGCCGAAGACACTACCAGTGTCATTGAGGACGAAAAAGCTAATGGTAGGAGAGTGGTGGTTAATATTAGTGGAGGCCGTAAACCTCAGGCTCTGGGTGCTTTATTTGGCTGCTATGCGCGTCACCATGATGTGGAACGAATAGTATATGTTACTGAAGAAGACAGCGAATTAATTGACTTACCTATTTTGAATTTTGGAATTTCTAAAACTAAAAAAGAAGTTTTAGAGGAACTGCAAAAAGGCGAAACTTCTGTTAAGAACCTGGCGGTTAAAATAGGCATTAGTAGAGGAATGACCTACAACCACATCAGGGAATTAAGGGAAATGGGTTTTATTGCTCAAAGTAAACTGGAAATTACCTCCGCGGGGGAACTGGCGGTAATTTAATAATTTTTTTATTAATATTTATTTTAAAAGTACTCATTAAATTTTAAGAATTAGATATTTTTTTAAAAATAATTTAATCTATAAAAAATAATTTTTTAAAATATTAAATAAAGCTTAATTGAAATATTTTATAATGTGGAGGAGATTAATATGCCAGTAATCACTATAGATGGACCTAAATTAACTAAAGAACAAAAAGAAAAGCTCGTGAAATCTTTTTCAGAATCTGCAAGTGAAATTATGGGACTACCAGTTCAGGCCATGGTAACCATAATTCGGGAAGTTGAATCTGAAAATGTGGGTACTGGAAACGTTCTACTATGCAATAGAGAGTAATTATTTTTAATAATTGCTTTATTCTCATGGTCTTTTAAGAATTAATTTAGATTATTTAATTCAGATTTATTTTTTATTTTAATCTAATATCCTCATATATGATGCTAAATGACTTAATTTTATTTATTTTTAATCTCGAATATCTTCACAAACAAAACTAAAGAAGCAATTCACACATCTTCTACTGGGAATGGCCTGGAATTGTTTATTATTAATGCCCTGGCAAATGGATTGAACATGCGATTCAATATCTTGAAAATCTTTTTCGGGAGGATAATAGGTCTGATCATTGCTATCAAAGTGATAGGCACACATTTTATCAAAGTTATACTTCTTTTGCAATCCATATTCATAAATCTTGAGCTGTAACTCAACTTGTAATCGTTCTAAGGCTGATTCGCCACGGGCCTTAAAATCAACCAGTTCCAGCTGGTTTTCTGGATTTTTAATAATTAAATCAGTCCTTCCGGTAATTAGAGTATCTGCTTTAAAGAGGGCAAAGGGCTCTTCTGTAGAAATAACTTCTTTAATATAATTTTTCATATTATCATAGTAAAATACCAGTTTTTTTACTAGATAGGCCTTATTTAACTGATCTTCCAACTCATTTTCTTGTAAAGGGGCCCAAGATTTGTCTACAAAGCACTGAATCTTGTTTTCATCAATATCTTCTTTATCTTGTATGGCCTGATGGATACGATTAAGGCAATGGTGGAGTATGGTACCATATTTCTGTTTCTGAGTGGGCTGGTATTCAAATAAATAATAATAAATCAATTTATAACGAAAAGGACATGTTTCATAGGTGCTGATAGATGAAAAAGAGACTTGGAGTGGATTGTGTGTTAGTTCCCGTTCCTCGCATTTTTCTATAATTTTATCAACATCTGAAAATTCTTCAATACCAATATCATGCTCGATGAACTGTGATTTTTTACCGCCAGGGGATATAATTAGATTGTCCTGGGCCCGGGTCATGGCCACATAAAATAGTCGGCGCTCTTCATTTACCTGTCCATCGGGAATGAACTTTAAAAGTTCAGAGGGAATAGGGAGAATATCTTTATAATGGCTTTTTAAGGGGAATTTATTTTCAGCGGCCCCACAGATAAATACTACTGGAAATTCCAGGCCTTTGGCCTGATGCACCGTCATTATTTTCAATGCCCGGGGATCTTCCAGCATCTCCTCGTCGTACTGCAGTTTTTTTGGTAATTTGAATAGGAATTTAAGGAAATCCTCCAGGGATGGTTCTTTGGAAAATTCCTGATATCTTTTAATAATTCCCGAAAGTTTAGACAAATTAAAAAGGACGTCTTCCTTTTCTTCTTTTTCTTCCTCTTTATCCTTTTCTTTCTCTTCTTCCTTTTTACCCTTTTCTTCCTCTTTATCCTCTTTATCCTTTTCTTTCTCTTCAGCTGAATCCCATTGGTTTCTTAAGGGAGATTTATTAATTTCTACTGAATTCGATTGATTTTGTAATAGATTATTATTTAGGTCCACATCTAACTTTTCAGTACTTGTAAACTCATCATAAGTCAATCTTTTAAGATAGGTAGATATATCCAGTAATTTATAGAATATGGATAAAACATCCATTTGATTAGTTTTTAAATCATTTTTAAAATTATTTAAGGCCATTAGCTTGCTAATATCATTCTTATTTATTATACCTTCCTGTTTGAATTCTTTTTCAGTTTTTAACTGACTAATATCTATAATATTTTTATTCAGGTTGGTAGTTTTGATCTTTCTATCATTCTCAGGAGTACTATCTTCCATTTTTTTTAAAATATCAACTGTTTTTGGACTTATATCCATGAAATCATTTAAAAATAAGTTCAGGTTCCACCATCGGCCCCATCTGGTTTTAAATTTTTTGCCATAATCATCAGAGTCCACATAATGCATTAAAAAAAGTATGGTCTGTATTTCATCTCTCTTTAAGAATGACTTATCTCCGCGTATGGTGTAGTTAATCTTCTCTTTTTTTAATTCTCTAATAATGGCTCCGGCATGATATTTAACACTTCTAAAAAGTAAGGTGACATAACCATAATGGGGAACAATGCCGTGTTCCTTCATATCATGAATTAGCTTTACAATTTGATGTGCTTCTTCCCCTTCAGTGTTGTTTTTGAGGAGCACCAGTTCATTTCCTTTACTGCGCCATGGTTCAATCTCTTTTTCTACCAGACGGTGCTTACCCATGAATAATTCCGAGGCCTTTATGATATTTTTAGTAGAACGGAAGTTTTTATTTAAGCGAACTACTTTAGTTTCTGGATATTTTTCTGGAAATTTAACAAAATTAAAGATATTGGCCCCTCTAAAGGAATATATGCTCTGATCGTCATCACCTACCACGCAGATATTGTTTTGGGGATTGGCTATTAACTGGAAAATCTTATCTTGCAGGGAACTGGTGTCCTGATACTCGTCAATAAGTAAAAACTGATATTTATTCCTTAAATCATTTAAAATATCTTGATTATTTTCTAAAATGTCTAAAACAGCAATTTGAAGGCCTGAAAAATCAATTTTATGTTCTCGGCCTAATAATTCCAGGTATTTTTTATAGGAGAGACAGATTTTTTGATAGGTCTTATTATGGGGATACCTTTCGTTGATTTTCTCTATTAAAATATCTGGATCTATTTCATTTTCCCCACACTTATTGTAAAAATCCAATAATTCCACTAATCTATCTTCCCGTATATTATCAAACTCTCCTAAATTACTCCTTAAAAACATCAGCTGGCTTTCCTCATCCAAAACATCAAAGCCACTACCTAAATTATGATATTCTGGATAATCTTCTAAAATAGATTTACAAAAAGAGTGAATGGTGGAAATATGAACATTTTCCGCCTTCTCACCAATCTCATTACTCAAACGGGCCTTTAACTCTTCTGAGGCCTTGATGGTGAATGTGGTGAGTAGTATATGTTCTGGAGAGACTTTATGATGTCTAATAAGATTAGCTACCCTTTGTATAAGAACCCAGGTTTTCCCAGCACCAGGCCCAGCTATAATCATTAAGGGACCTTTATAATGAGTTATGGCCTTTTTTTGTGAAGTGGTGAGGGTTTTAGTGGTCATTTTTCCATTAAATCCATAATTTAATTAATTAGAATAATATATTTTTAACTTAATAAATATTTTATTTACTAGTTAATAATAATTATTTAATTTTATAAAAATTAGAATAAAAAAAATATTTGAATTTTTAAATTTAATTAAAAAATAGAGTAGGCTGGAATAAGCAAAAATAGTCGATTAATTTTGATGTTTAGGGTAATGATATTATATGGGCCTATTCTTCGTCTTCATCTTCCATTAAATCCCATTTATCACATTTATCATTAAGATAAACTTCAAAGAATAGATCTTTAATATCTGCTTTTTCTCCAATTCTTTCTTTTAATAATTCATAAAGGAATTCACATTCGCCATTGCCCCGGTAATCCCAATTATAACTATTTTTACAATTCCAACATCCATCAACTTCTTCAAA
>CAYUFT010000045.1:3561-4300 GCA_964444115.1 uncultured Methanobacteriaceae archaeon | reverse complement strand
GGTAATCCCAATTATAACTATTTTTACAATTCCAACATCCATCAACTTCTTCAAATCCAAATTCTTCTGCTAATTTTTCTTTTTCACTTAAAATCAATTTAAATTTTGCTGCATCCATTTTCATCCCTCTTTATTTCATTAATATTCAAAAATCAATGGCCGAATTATCCATTCAGATTTCAACTATGATTACCTAGTTTTATTATGTTGATTGTCATTTAAACAATGTTTGAATTATTCTTTTCAATACTGTTCATGGGCCCAGAATACCAATAATAGAGCTAGTCTGTATTTTTAATTTCCCTTAAACGATATAAAATCCGTAAAAGATAGCCTTCTTTGATAAGATTGGCCACACTACCACTGGAGAAACGATCTGCTCTAACATAGGCCGTTAAAATTTTGACAAGAGTTTCAATATCGGCATGTTCAATGTTTTCTACATTTTCTAAGGTATGGAAATCAGACCAATCCAAGGCCGGGATGAAATTGTTTTCATAGAGGGTCTGGAAAAACTCTGAAGTTTTTTCTGAGTTAAAATGGGGATCCATTAGAGATTTATCAGGATTTATTTCATAGCATTCGTCTTTAACTGATTCAAAATAGGGAATATATTCCAAAATGGCATCTATATTTTCAAGGGATGGAGTTGACATGATTTTCACGGCTAAATATAATTTAAAGAATATTTAATGATTCACATCATTGATATTAATAATTTTTTATTAGAAGTAGAAAA
>CAYUFT010000045.1:0-3461 GCA_964444115.1 uncultured Methanobacteriaceae archaeon | reverse complement strand
GTATTCAGTTTTTTAGAATAAATGAAAATTATTAGTTTTTAGAAGAAGTAGAAAAGTATTCAGTTTTTTAGAATAAATGAAAATTATTAGTTTTTAGAAGAAGTAGAAAAATTAGAAATTTTTTTTAAGGAATCTAATAATGAATCAAAAGAAAAAAATGATCATATAAAACTCAAATAAAAAAAGAAAAAAGTTTATTTAATATTTATTACGTAGTTAATTACCTTTGCTGGCATTTCATTGGACCATGGCCTGGATTGAGTCATGATTATTTTGGTTTGGCCTGGTTTTTTTGCGGTAAATGTGTATTGCTTTATGTTGCCACCGATAAATGGAGCTTTCATTGTGGAGATTATTTTTTCATCGGTCAAACTGACCATGGTAGAATCATATTGTGTGTTCCAACAATAACCACTACTGCCTGAAATATCAGGTAATTCTATTTGAAATTTGTCATTTACATTTACATTAATCTGTTTTTCTTCAAAAACAGTGCTGGATGTTGCCGATACAGCTGAAAAAGTACTCAATGAAATGATGCTTAGCAGCAATATCGATGCTATTTTTAAACTTCTCACATTTTTCACCTCGTAATGTTTAATGTAAAAGTTTGAATATATAAAATTATGCATTTATTATATTATAAATCGTAAAATCAGGTAGGGAGTATAAATTTATTAAATTAATAAAAAAGAAAATAAAAAATTTAAAATTAAAATCAGGGGTTGAAGTTTTTTGATTTTTATCCTGTTTTTATTGGAAACAAAGGTTTTGACTAATTCACCATCTTGAATTTTATTTGCGGTTACTATTTCTCACTACTTTAATGGCTTCAAAATCTTGATAATAATGCTACCATCCCCTGACTCATGGTTCATAGTGCGGTAAGATGGTTGGTTTTAGAAGAATAATAGAAAAAATTATATATTTAAACTTTTAAATTATACATTAACCAAATTTTATTAAATGGTGAAAAAGGGTGTGAAAGTTTGAAGATAAAATTCATTACAATTTTGACAATTTTATTTGTTTTAGGTTCTCTACAAATAATAGGGCCAGTAGCAGCAGCTCAAAACGGTAATTTAATAGATCACGGAACCAAATATACCACAACTGACGCTAAATGTATCTGGAAAACTTATGAATGCGATAAAAATACCATAAAAATCTTTAAAACATATTATTATAAAGAGAAAGGTAAATGGGTTCGTGATTTTGGATATGGGGTGACCTTAGAAAAGACTTCCTCCACCGATATGAAAATAAGTCAGGAAGATGCCTGGGAAACATCAATTAGATATGAAACAACCCAATTCAGTGCAAATGACTATTACTGGAAAGTTTATCGTCCAGAATGGTTAGAAAATTAGTATTTAATTAATTATTTTTTTATATTTTCATTATCCATAAGAAAAAGTAAAAATTAATTTTAATGAATTATAACTACTTAAAATTAAATCAGCATAAAATTTTAAGGACTATATAACTACTTAAAATTTAATTAGACCCACCATTAAGCAAAAACTCCCTATTTTTCATTTTTATTGTTAGTGTCTAAAACATGATCTTCAATATCTCTTTTAAGATCAAGAGCCTCTTTATTTTCGGGATCAATTTCTAAAGTCTGATTGATAGTATCCAATGCATCATCGAATCGGCCATGTAGAGCTTGACTTACAGCCAGTGAATTAAGGGCCCATTCAAATTCAGGGTTTATTTCAATGGCCTTTTCAAAGGATTCAATGGCTTTTAATTGTTCTTTAATTTGTTGATAAGTTATTCCTAACTCGTACCAGGCCCCGGCATGATCAGAGTATAATTCCACCAGTTTTTGGAAATATTCCAGTGATTCATCTAAAAATTCTAAACGACGCAAAGCCTCGGCCTTCAAATAAAGAGCATCAAAATCGACTTTATCATATTCAAGAACAATATCCACAGCATCAATAGCATCCATATAGTTTCCAATTTGGCCTAAGGATATGGCCTTTTTAATTAAGACTTCTTTATTTTCCGGATCAACCTTTAAAATACGATCAAAACATTCAATAGATTCTTCAAAGTCTTTTAATTCCGTTAAAACTATTCCTTTAAACAGGTAAGCCAATAGATTATTTTCATCTTCCTCGATACTTTTATTAAAACATTCTAATGCCTCAGTTTCATTTTCATTCATTAAAAGTATTTTTCCCTTCCATACCCATGCTTCGGGGTTGTGGGGATTTATTTCCAGAGATTTATTTATGGAATTTAAAGCCTCTTCAATTTTCCCAGTTTCTATTAAACACAAACCTTGATAAAACCAGGCTAAATCTAGTTCCGGATCCACTTGAATTATTTCTTTGAGAATCTTCAGAGCATAGTCGTATTTTTCCATATTAAAGAGGGCCTTGGCATATGATAGGCGGGCCATTAAAATTCCCGGCTCAAGTTCCATAACCTTTTTAAAACAATCGGACGCATCTTTAAAGTTCTCGGCAGCCATTAAAATATTTCCCTTATTCATCCAGGCAATTATATCCTGGGGATTAATTCGAAGGGCGTGATTAAAACACTTTAAACCCTCAACTTCTTCTCCTAACATGACTAAAGTAGCACCTTTATTGGTCCAGGCATCAGAGTATTGGGGATTGTATTCTATGGACTTATCATAGGAGCGAATTTCTTCTTCGTGTTCTCCTAATTCTAATAAAGATAATGCTCTAGCATTCCAGGCTTCAGGATATATTTCATAAAGTTCCAGGGCTTTATCATAGCTATCAATGGATTCTGTGAATTTTTTAAGTTCATATAAAGCCAGTCCTTTTCTAAACCAGCCCTCTGGATTTAAATCATTTAAATTCAGTGATGTATCAAAACTATTTAAAGCTCCTTCATAGTCGCCCATTTCAAATAGTAATTTACCCTTTAAAAACCAGGGCCATTCATTATCTGGATTTAGAGAGATGGATTTATCATAAGATTGTAGGGATTCTTCAAATTCTTCCATCAGGAAGTGCCCAACACCCTTTAAATTCCAGGTTTCTGCTACATTCTGGTTTATATGGAGCGCATTATCAAAGATGTTTATAGCTTCCTTATAATCTCCTAATCCCAGTAAAATATTCCCTTCCTGAATTAACAATTCTTCATCATCAGGGGCTTCTTTTAAAAGAGAATCATTGCATTCTAATGCTTCGGGGTATTCTCTTAGTTCCATTAAACAGTTAATCTTTTGTTTAAGCAGTTGGGGATCGTATTGCTTTTCTAATAAACTGTTGAATATTTCCAATGCTTCGCCATATTTTCCCATACTCATGAGCAGGAAACCCAGATTATTAATGGTAATATCATCTTCTGGATCTTTCTCTAATAGATTTTCTAGATATTCCTGGGCCTCATCATATCTACCCAGCATAAATAAGGCATTTGAAATATTTTGCAAGGCCCAATCGAATTCATTATCTATTTCCAATGCCTTC
>CAYUFT010000044.1:14364-16625 GCA_964444115.1 uncultured Methanobacteriaceae archaeon | reverse complement strand
ATAAAGCTATTGAAATAGCCAATAGGATGGTGTAAACTTTTTAGGAAAGAAGTTTATATATAATATTATAATTTTGGATTATCTTAATGAATCTAGGAATAATGAATATTCTAAATAATAATGATATAATAATTGAAGTTATGGTTGGGGAAATGAATGGCTTTAAACAAGTACAAAGTCGATGTAGACGATTTGATGGCTGAAAAAGATGTTCTTGGACTTATTGATGCCCTAGAACATGAAGATTTCATAGTGCGAAAAGAAGCCACTCGTGCTTTAAAATATGTAGGCGATCAACGAGCAGTACCTGCCTTAATCAAATCTCTGGAATATGAAGATTGGCATTCTAAATTTTCAGTCCTTAGTAGCGTGCGTGCCAATGCTGCAGAAGCACTAGGAAAAATACAAAGTAGAGATGCAGTAACTCCATTAATAAAACGACTTGATGATTCTGATTCAGAGGTTCGGTGGAAAGCAGCTGAAGCATTAGGTAGAATAGGTGATAGTGAATCATTAGAACCATTAATTTATGCCCTGAATGATACTGATGGAGATGTTCGCAAACAAGCAGCACGAGCCCTGGGAGAGCTTGATGATCCTATGGCCGTTGATACATTGATTGAAGCTTTATCAGATAGGGACTGGCCAGTACGTAAAAATGCTGCTACTTCTTTAGGAAGAATAGGTGACGAAAGAGCACTCAAACCACTACTGAAAGCCCTGGATGACAAAGATATTGATGTCAGACGCCATGCTATTGGTGCATTGGTAAAAATGAAAAGTAAAGCCGTTAAGCCACTTTTAAAAAAGCTTTATGACACGGATTGGCAAACACGAGCAATTGCTGCTGAATCTTTAGGGCGCATAGGTAATAGAAAAGCAGTGCAACCACTAATAAAAGCATTGAGCGACCGCAGATTTCGAGATGAAAATCGTTATGTTAGAGGAAAAGCCGCGGAGGCCTTGGGAAGAATAGGAGATAAAACTGCAGTTAAATATTTAGAAAAGGCCTTAGATGAAAAATATATATTCGTCCGAAAAAGAGCTCAAGAAGCTCTTGATTTAATTGAATTGGCACCCGACCTGGATCATTTTGAAAATGATGAGTTTTGTTTTGATTATCCATTATTCTGGGACTTGGACGATGTATATAAATGGGAAAAGCTATTAATTGGTTATTGGCCTTCTAAAAGTCTTAGATTTTCAATTAATCGTAAATCTGATGCTGAAGACGTAACTGTTGGTGAATTTGCAGACATTATAGCTGAAGTTTTTCATGAACAGCACATTGAAAAAGTATTCAAAACAGAGGACCATATAGCAGGTTCCCGTGCTTTTAAAGTTGTTGGTGATAATTATAAGTTTGACCCTGCCAAACGAACTACAGTTATAGTCTTCAAAAAGTACGACAATTTATATTATTTCTGGTTCACAGGAAACATAAAAGATATGGATGAAGCATCAAAATACATGAAGATAATGATAAATAGTTTTCATGTAAAATAATAGTAAAATTTTATTAAGTTGCTAATTAATCAAAATCTGGGTTTTTTTATCATGAAAAATAAAACTAGGAATGATGAAATAAAAATTGCTTCTGGAAAATATAAAGAATTTTATTTCGCATGTGCCCATACTGATTGCACCCTAATTTCATGTAGTTTAGGTAGATCCAGCGTGGAAGAAGCCTTAGATGACATTTGTGAATTTATGGAAGGAAAAAATCTAAGCATAACTATAAAACTAAATTCTAAAAAAGATCATTCTATTAGTTCTGAATTAATTGAAAAGATTGGAAAATACCATTACGGACAAAATATCAAAAATAATAAATTAGAATTTAGAATAGAAGAAAATTTTAATTTTAAAGTCCTGAAAGAAGTTTCTAAAATTCCTTATGGAGAATTTAAAACTTATAAAGAAATTGGTGAAAGTATAGGAACAAAAGGTTATCGTGCTGTTGGAAATGCATTAAATAAAAATCCGCTTCCACTATTTATCCCTTGCCATCGTGTCATAAAATCAGACATGACTATTGGAGGATTTCGTGGTGGCTTAGAGATGAAAAAAGAATTATTAAAAAGAGAAGGAATTCAATTAAAAGGAAATAAAGTAATTAGAAACAAAAATAAGCAAATAATCTCGAATATTAAATAAATAAAAAATTAAAATTAGAAAATAAATAACAATATTAAAAATAATTAGATTTTTGTTTTATAGATTTTAAGGGCCTCTTCCAGCACATCAGTGAACTCAGCATC
>CAYUFT010000044.1:7203-14264 GCA_964444115.1 uncultured Methanobacteriaceae archaeon | reverse complement strand
TTTTTGTTTTATAGATTTTAAGGGCCTCTTCCAGCACATCAGTGAACTCAGCATCGGTTTTAAGATCTTCCAGATCTTCTATAGAGAATATCTTTAAAACATTATCTTTACATGCTTCCACACAAGCAGGAAGAATCGTGTCTGCATCCATACAAAGAGTACACTTTTGAGCGGATTTTTTTTCATCATCAATTACCAGAATACCAATAGGGCAGGCAATCATACAGAGCCTGCATAAAATACAGGAATCCTCATCAACTTTTAAAGAGCCATTTTCTTCTTTTATAGCCCCAGTAGGGCATATTCTTGCACAGGGGGCCTTATCAGGATGGCACTGCAAACAAAAAACAGGCATAGAACTGCTTTTTTTGGCCCTGGCCACCCCATGAGTTTTTTTACATGCATTAATACAGTCATAGCATTCACTGCAACTTTGGGGATCAACAACCATCAGGGTCTTCATTAAATCACCTTAAATAATTTTTAGCGAGTTTTATATTTAAATTGATTATCATGTAGCAAATTCCAAAAAATAAAATTTTAATTAGTCGCAAATAGCTACTAATTTATATTTTAAGGAATTTTATTCAAAAACACTTAATAAAAGATTAAAGTTTTTTTGTTAGATAATCTGGAACGGCAGAAGAATCTCTTGGTCCTACAACAACTTCCCATCCACTATCATCCTCTATTTCTCCACTTACAGGGGCTGCTAAACCAGGAATAATCATTTTTCTGGTTTTAACCTTATCTTCAATTCCAGTTTCTTTAATTAAATCAGCTACAGCTTTTCCGTTTAATTGACCGCCTGCTAAAGATACATCAACTGCTCGACCCACAGTATCAAGGACCAGAAGATAAGTGCTTGCTTTTCCAGACTTTAAATCACCTTCAACAGTATAATATGTCAAAGCAAAATTAGTGGTGAGAAGCACGGGTGAATTCTCATCCAGTTCACCAAATTCATATAAACCTGCATCAACAGCTTGTGGTTTTCTCGGATCAGTGTATAAACTCTGTCTTAAAGTTAAAACAGGTATAATTTCCCATATTTCCGATCCATTTAATATAAGCATGTCGGCATATTTGTTCATTAATGTAGAAGCAATTGTGGCTTCTTTTATACTTTTAGTTACTTCATCTTCATCATTATTTAATCTTAAAAGAGCAGGAATTCCTAAAATAGGGAAACGGAAGTCTTCATCTCGCTCTTCCACAGCCAGTCTCCTAATCATGACAAAGTTATCTAAAGTATCACCAATAGCTTCTCCCACAAATGTTCCTGGATCTAAGACTATGTCTTTCAGTCCCTTGGCCCTTAGTGTATGGGAAAGTTCTTTCATCTTTTCCAGATCTCCAGGTACAAATAATGTCACCGGACACTGGTATTCCACAGCTAAATCAGCCATATCCTCGAAATTATTTTCAGTAACCCCATATATAAGTGGATTTTCATCCCCTACCACTTCCAGAGCCTTTTTCATTGCTAATGGGTCCAAAGAACACAATACTAAAGGATATTTTGATTCTTTTAGTTTTGAAGCCGCAGCAGCAAATTTATCTGCATCACCAGATTTATTTCTAAGAGCTATAGCATCGAGAGTTAATAGTTCCCCAGTTCTCTCAAATTCAGTATTTTCAATAGTTTTAACCCTTTCTTCAAATTCTGCGGTTTCCATCTCATCATTGACATCAATAACTAGCGCAGTTGGGTTGTAATAAGTAAGTTCATATCGGTAAAGTACTTCATCCCCACCAATAGCTATAGCCTTGTCCCCTTTACCTATAATGACCTCTCTAACTGCAGGAGCAAGTAAGTTCACCAGTGCTTCCATTTCATTGCCAGCAAGTTGAGTACATAATTCCAGGTCAGTTTCCTTCTCAGACAGTTTAGTGGCAAAAGCCATACATGATGCTTCTCCACATTTAGCACAGTTGGTTTTTGGAAGTAATCTGTAAATATCCATTGCAGTAACGCTCAATCTAAAACCTCCTATAAATTTTTCGAGCTATTAGCCCTCTAGCTGAGTTATCCAGTCACTAATTTCAGGGAGCTCAGTGGTCATGTAATCTTTTACAAAAGTGTCTCCAATTTCTCTTAAGAGTTTAACAGAAGTCGGGTGGAGCATCATAAATATATCGACACCATTGAGCATCATAGTGAGTCCGGTTACAATTTCCCAGATCGGTCCCCGGTAATCAGTTGGTCCCCATTCTTCTTTTTTCATCCAAGCTTCTCTGGAACCCCATGCATTTGTAGTACCAGAAGACATTGGCATTTGCAAGTCAGTGTCTCCTTTAAGAGCTGCTAATCTGGTTCTGGTCATTATATCAATAGAAAACTCAATACCGTAACCCAGAGCACAAGTAGTTGGATCCATAACAATGTCGTTGTGAGTTAAACCTTCTTTCAGGAGGTAACGATTAAGTGTTTTTTGCATGTTCACATCAGTTATTGACCAGGACAAAACCGCGTGATCATTATCTACTGCTGCTTTAGCTACCTTTCTGTAATCAAGATCAAGATTTGCTGATGCTAAAAGACATCGCTCGCCCTGGGCCGCTTCAGCAGCAGCTTCCAGAACTAAAGGATCTTTTACAGGATCTCCAGATGCCCCAATAACCAGAGGCACATCCACTGCTTGTAAAACTTCTTCTACAGCTTGAGCTCCTTCCCGAGGAGTTTTGTCCATAACTTTAGGACCGGTCCCAATCAGGTGCATGGTAACCATGTTTGCACCAAATTCTTTTACTGCTTTTTTGGCCCATTCGCCGGGACTTTCCATTACGTCACTGAAATGTTCCCTTATAGGCCTTGGAAGACCAGGCATAGGAATATCAAAAACATCAAAGGTTACTACTGGAGGATTGGGCTGCGGTTCTTCAAATCTGTAAAGAGCCTGTTGGCCTCCCAGATAAACTGGCTTTCTGCTGCCTTTTCCTAATTGAACCTCTGCCACCTTTCCAGGGTAGTCTTGTATAGGTGGTTTAAATTCTTCCATGGCCATTATTTCGGTTGCAATAGCTTTTTCTGTTGTTACTGCCTTCTGAACAGCTTGTTGGATGGCTGGCATTAGATGTAGCTCAAGCTCATCAAAATCCATTCTAAATTCGTTTATTTCTATAGATTTTGTATTTTCAAGCAGTTTAAGAAGTTGCGTCATTTTATCCATAAACCCACATCCTCTTCAATTATTTTTAATTAATTTTAATGAAATTTAATTTAAAATATTTAGCAAATATTTGATCTTTATAATCATTGATTATTAAATCCAATCACTGAAATTTTAAAATCTTTTCGACAATTTTAGTAAGTTCTTTTACAGAAACAGCATCAGATGGTAATTCAATCAACGGCCTTCCTTCCATGTCGTATTCTGAAACCACAGAATCCTCATAAATTAGCCCCCCTAATTCCAGACCAGTTGCTGTGGCTTTTTCACGGAGATCCTTTTCATCTTCGATTTTAACCCGGTTTAGGATGAGGAAAAGCTTTTTGAAATTTATTTCCAGCTCTTTGGCCAGTTCTCCAATTCTTTGCGCAGTTAATATACCGCGGTGAGAAGGATCAGTTACCACCAGCATCACATCTACATTTTGGGTTGTTCTACGGCTTAAATGTTCTAATCCAGCTTCAGTATCTATTACAATGAAGTCATAGTTGGAAGAAATAGTTTCAATGATTTTTCGGAGCATATTATTGACTGCACAGTAACAACCACTCCCCTCAGGCCTTCCCATGACCAATAAATCAAATTTGGGGGTTTCTAACACTGATTCCATGATTTTATAGTCTAAAATATCCCACTTATTGGCACCAGCAGGTATATTACCCGAAGCAGTGTCCTTTTTTAATTCTTCCCTAACATCACCGACTGTTTTAATAACATCAATTCCTAAAGCCTCAGGGAGATTAGAGTCCGGATCGGCATCAATGGCCAAAATATCCTTGCCTGTTTTGGACAATAGATTTACTAGGGTCGATGAAACCATTGTTTTTCCAGTTCCGCCTTTTCCACTTACTGCAATTATCAATGCATCACACCATTTATCGATTTAGTTTATCCTATTAAACATATGATTGGATTACAAATAGAGTTCAAATATTAGTTGATAAAATAAAAATAAGGTGAAACCTCATTTTTTCTTGATAATAACCTTTTCAGCATATATTTTAGCATTTTTAAAGATTATTTTAACTCCGCCAGATGCTGGAAGAGCAAATTCTGGGGTCATCATTACCGGAGCCATTTTAGGCTCTCCAAATTCACTTTCATCTACTTCAATCTCTTTGATTTCTTCAGATTCTTCAGCAGCTTCTAATTTGGCCTGTTTGATTCGTTCCATTACCGGGTGTTCCGCTTCACGTATGAATTTCCTAATTTCTTTAATGCTATTGGCATCTTCTTCAGTTGGTATTTTATCCCTTAGTTCTTCAGGTATGAATTCCATTACAGATTCTTTAATCTCTTTAGGCATCCATATAACTCTACCATAACCACCATCAGCTTTTAAAAATTTAGGAGACCTCATATATTCCAAGCTTAATCCAGTAAACCCCTCTACCTGTTTTCCACCAGAACACTGACCAGCCATAGCAGAGAAAGGAATTCCCAGAGGAGTTTCTCCTTTAAAGTCACGGTTTACTAGGCCAATACCATCTAATTCAGGAATGTAGAAAGCAACAGCTTCGAAACAACCACAAGAGGTATGAGGATAACCAAATACGCTGTGTATGTAAACTCTATCTGTCATCCCCTGAGATTTTTCTGCAATGGCAGCATTAACATTTACATACTCACCTTTCTCAGCATCCAGAACTTCACCTTTTTCTATTTCAAATATTGGTCCTTCTGGATCAATTTTTGCTGCTGCACGGCAATCAAACCAGTTTATAGCACCGCAAAGTGCGGTCCGATCAGGGGTGACTACACACATGTGTGATGGAGCAAATGATTGGCACATTAAGCATCCATAGAAAACATCTACATCTTCATCAGAAAGTTCTCTGGCCCTTTCATCCCGTATAGTGTATTGCTCTTTGGCCATTTCCAGAAAATCTGAGACTTCAGCTTCTTGCGTAAGAATGGTGATAGCAATAGATTCAATAATTGGGAATTCTTCTTTAAATAAAACTGAAAGTGCTTTAGCCAGATGTTCAAATTTAAATCCAGCTTCCAGTGCTTCTGTACTAATACGACACCAGATTTGATCTCTCTGGTTCAAGTGCATGAAACCCTTTACATAGTTACAGAGTTCGTGCACTCTTCTTTCAATTACACTTTCCAGTTCTTTTTCTAGCTTTTCGCCCTTAATGTCAATTTTTAATCCAAAAGGATATATTTCTCCTTGGGTCATTTCGCTTATTTCAGGACCAATAACTGAAACTTTTCCGTCTTCAACACTTTCTTGAACTTGAACCAGTTCTGCACCGATAGATTTAGGACCTGCAAGTTCTACGAACATATTTGCAGCCCTTATCCTTTCACCTTCGTACATAGGACTTACGTCAACAGGTATATCTTCAAACATTGAATTCCTCCATGAATAATACGCCTAAATTTATAATAAGTCTAATTAACCAATTATTTATTTTAATTATTATAAATATATTATAGAAATAAGTTTAATTGGGTTTAATTAGATTTTAAACATTCATTATTGAAATAATATTATTATATTAATCAGATTTCATTTTCTCCAGATATTTCAACCATTCATCATCATTCATATTCGGAAAAGATGCATCTGCATTAGAATGGAAAAACTTGCAAATGGTAAGAGTTTTAAGATGAGGAGCAAAATGTTTCAAGGTAGATAGTCCTTGGGAAGCAATATAATATATACAACCAATAAACATTACTAGATCATGCTGGCCTTCTCCTTTTATACCCTTCCAGTCAGGATCTTTAAGTAAATTAACAATTTCCACCACACCATATCGTGTAGTTTTAATTCCCCTATCTGCAAATGTTTTGTAAGCGTCACCAGTAGTTACTATAGGTAGATCCCAGTGCTCAGCAATATCCATTGTCAATTTCATGATTGGATCGCCAGTTACCAGAGGGCCTATTACAAATAGGGGCCTTTTAGCTTTTTTAAGCATCATTTTTGCTGTTTCTGGAGTGACTAGCATGGCCTGCTTAGGACCCGCTATCACTGTGGGTTGCCAGGGAATTATTCTCTCATTCATAAAATCACCCTTAATGTCCTTAAATTAAAATTTTAAGTTACAAGCTCATTATTTACAACTTATTATAATAATATAAAAAATAGTCATTCCATCACAATTAAAATATTTTATAAAAAATTATAAAATATAAGGATTTTAGTTAAGACTATTTTCCATTAGCTTTTTTCTTTGGTTCTTCTTTGAAATCTCTGATGGATGGTTCTTGAGGAATTGCTCGTGGTTCCCATCCTTTTTCTTCTAAAATATCCATTACATCTTTTTTATAAGTTATAGGTATGTCTTTTTGGACTCTGACAAACTTATAAACGTCTTCGGGAATGGTTCCAAAGTACTTCTTATGAAGATCTATGTAGTGGTTCAACTTGAGTTGCCTTCCTTTTGAAGTATCATTAGGCCTTATACAAAGCTTTGCAATAGCAACTGTAGCTTCCTCCCGGTTTTCTGCAGCATATAGAAGATGTTCAGGAGCAGGTTCACCATTAACCACGTTTCCACTTCGCATGTCATTTAACTGCCAAGTTTCTTCCTTGTCGGTTCTTCCCAAGTAAAGTCTTCGGTACTTAGTTCCATGTGGCCCTAATACGACTGGTATTCCCCAACGATTAACTCCAGTTGCAATGGCTGCAGCTTTTTGGGAATAAGCTCCCCAAGCCACACCACATGCACCTACTCTGTTTAAGATGTAATCAGAAATTTCCTCAAAGTTTCCTTCCAGAGGTTTTTTGGCGAATATATTGGCAATTTTTATACATGCTCCAGGTATGTGAGCGTTGGAAACACAAGACCCAACATTTACCAGGCCCTTGGCATCAAAATCACCACTATATTTTTCATAAAGAGTGTTACCTTCCTCATCCCGGTATTCACC
>CAYUFT010000044.1:0-7103 GCA_964444115.1 uncultured Methanobacteriaceae archaeon | reverse complement strand
TTGTTTTCCCCTATTTTAGCCATCATGGACATTATCGGAATATCACGTTCACATTCCTGCTCGCATCTACCACAAGTGTAGCATACGTCGTTATCATATAATGCTTCCATTTTAGTGAAGTCACCTTCACTAGCACCCATTACAGCTTCCATCATAGGTATGCTGTTAGGACAAACCCTAGTACACCAACCACATTCGGTACATTCTTTGGCAATTTCCTGGATTTCATCCATATCTGGAAGTAATTTGAGCATTCCTCGATCATCTGCTATTTGCATAGCTACCTTGGTAGCTACTTCACCTACTTTATCCGGATCAAGGATTAATGCCCCTTCAATTTGATTGTTAATTAGCTGAGCAACTATTTTATCGGCATCTTCGTCCGTAAGATTTGGTAGGCCAAGACACATCTTATCTGTGGTGGCTATTACCTTTGCCTGATTTTTCTTGGCTTCTTCTAATACATCAGTGCGTATACACTGTTCATCCACTACAATAACATCAGCAACTCCACTTCTAATAAATTTTAATTGTTTAGAGATAGGCCCTATGACTTTAGCGTGCTGGTTGTAACGAGTTATATCTATAGCAGCACAACAGATGCCGCAAACTTCAACATTGTCTTCCAAGCCTTCTTCTTCCACATAATCAATTACTCCGGCTCCAGAGGAAACATTGTGCCCTATACATAAAACAATTGGCTTGTCCCTATCCACAGTTCCCATACCCATTTCTACCAAAGGAGCATTTTCATCCCCTTTAGGCATGTCAAGGGCCACTATTTGAGCAATATCTCCTATTTCTTTTCCTAAGTTATCCATTAGTCCAGCATGCAAAGCTTTTGATTCAAAATCTACACTACTTCCTTCTTGGCCAGTGTGACATGCCGATAGAAGGTGTAAGTTTTGCTCTTCCATGTAATCCATGGCTTCTCTTAGATCGCCCAGAGTTTTGGGGGCTTTACCAATTAGAGTCCTTATGATCGGTGCTTCAATATCGATGTTCATTCCCAGATCTATAGGGAAATCCTTACCTTTTTTATCTATAAGATGCTCTAATAAATGCCTGGCGTGAGCCGAGTGAGCTGCTGCACCAATACAACAAGCAAGTAAAACCATACGGGCCTGTTGGGCTTTAATATCAATCCCACATGCTCCCTTTTTACCTGCAGTTAAGTCACATTTACCATAGGTACATAGACAACACATATCACAGAATGGTGCGTAAAATGGCTCATATCGATCCATTAACTTCATGTCCCATTCCCTAAGGTCAGTTACATGAGGTTTAGGAGTTGGTCCCATTTCTACAGGCTCACCAGATACTCCGCTTACTTCATCTTGAACAATATCTCCAATGGAGATTTTAATATCTTTAGATTTCCAGAAATCCTCTTTAAAGTCTTTAGGTTTGGTTGATTTAGGTGCCACAATTATCACCAGTTTAATCCCAATTAGTTTAATATCACTAATATGTTCGAATTCAATTAATTATTAATGATTTATAATGATGTTTTTGAATTTATTATCAAGGCATATAAAGTTTTTGTATTAAAAATTTGATAAAAAAGCTAAAAGGAGTAATAAATTTTCATGAGATTAATTTACTAAAAAATAATTTTAAACAATGGTATAATCCTATAAAATATATTATTCTATATAATATTAATTAAATTTTAATTGGATTATAAAATAAAATGTATTATTTTTATCTTGAATCCATTTGAATTCCAACACTATGCTGTTATTATTAATATTCCCCTAAAAAAATAAGATTTAGTAATAAAAATGTAATAAATTCTAACATTAAAATAAAGAATTAGTAATACTAAGTATAACATTTATAAGATATAAATTCCGAAGAAGATAATGTGTTAAGAGGCCTAATAGGAGTTTTAGGAGTATTAATTTATTTATAAATGAAGTAAAGAATAGTAATACTGTTAAAAAATATATATATTGGCTCTTTTATACTATAAAGGAGGTAAAAAATGCATATTGGAGACGGCCTTTTGTCCTGGACATGGCCCATATATTATATATTTACAATAATTGCTTTGTATTTTGCTCTTAAATGGGCAAGAGAAAATCTTGATGAAAAACATGTCCCTCTTTTAGCTGTTATGGCAGCTGGAATTTTTGCCATACAGGCCATGAATATTCCCATACCATGGGGAACCAGCGGACACATGTTAGGTGCGGCATTAGTAGCTATCGTATTTGGTAGTCCTTGGGCAGCAGTTATAGTTTTATCAATGGTATTAATAATACAAGGATTCTTTGGAGACGGAGGAATTACTGCATTAGGTGCTAATATTTTCAATATGGGAGTAATAGCAGGTTTTTCAGGATTTGGAGTCTATAAAGGATTAAAAAATGTAATAGGTAGATATCCTGCCATATTCCTCGCAGGATGGGCATCCATATTTATAGCATCACTTGCTGTGGCTGTAGAACTTGCAATTGCCGGGACATTCCCACTGAACTTAGGATTGTTCTACATGGGACTTTATCACGCAGTAATTGGTATAGCTGAAGGTGCAATAACTGTAGTTGCCATACTTGCAATACAAAATGTAAGGCCTGATTTACTGCCTTGGGGTAAAAATAATACTGAACTCCAAAAACCCGAGGTGGGTAAATGAGTCCAAAAGATAAAAAGTTTTTAATAGGAGGATTAGTTGTAGCAGTCATAATAGCACTTTTAGCGCCATTTCTAGCTTCAACTAATCCGGACGGATTAGATAGTACTATCGAAAAACTAATCCCCGGCCATGAGGCAGAACCTGTTTTTGAATCACCCATGCCCGATTACACCTTACCTGCTTTGGGTGAGGAATCACCATGGGGTGGAGTAATTGCCATTGTATTAGGTACTCTGGTTATATTTGGCTTGGCATTAGGAGTTGGAAAATTAATCAAAAAAGACGAAAAAAAGAAAGATGAATCATAACATCTCTTTCTTTTTCTTTTAGATAAAAAATAATGTAGGAAACAACATGGGAATAATGGAAACAATTAGAACCGTTGAACAGGAAACATCTAAAGATAGTATCCTCCATTCATTAGATGGGAGAATAAAATTAATTTCAATCATTCTAATTATCATTTATGCAGTTTATACTACAGATATATTTATTTTAGCTGTTACAGAAGTTTACTTATTATTACTTATTTTAATTTCAAAAATTTCATTTACAAATGCTTTGAAAAGAATATTATTGTTATTGCCCTTTGGAGGATTTATAGCAGTTTTTCAACCATTTATAAGACCCGGAGACGTAATATATGTTTTACCTTTTGGAATAGACATTACTTATCAAGGCCTAATTTTTGGAATATTATTAATGTCTCGTTTAATTGTTTCTTTAACAGCCATTGTGTTTTTATCATCTGTAACTCCCATGCAAGACATAATTAGTTCATTCAGAAAATTAGGGATGCCTCGAGAATTTGCAATGATGTTAAGCCTTATGATAAGATATCTTTTTATGTTTTATGAAGAATTAGAAAAAATAAGAAATGCTCAAAAAAGCAGAAACTTCAGCATATGGAACAAAAAAATATCATACATATGGAGATTAAAACAGATAGGCTATACCATAGCTATGATGTTTTTACGTTCATATGAAAGAGGAGAAACAGTTTATTACAGCATGCTTAGCAGAGGCTATTCTGATCATTCTAATATATATAATTCAAATAATAAATTAATGTCATTTGATTATACTTTTATCGTTTTTACAGTTTTATTAGTATTAATTCTTGAATTAATGAATTATACTTCTTTAATTTGAATTATAAACTCATTGAAAAGAAAATACTCAATCATAATTAATTTAAAAAAAAATAATTTTTTTCTAATATTAATTCAACTTTAAATCAATAATTAAATCTTAGGCTCTAGTCTCTTTATCATGAAGGCCATGAATCCTACAATCATAGGGAATAAGAACAGATAAAGAAGAATCAATACAATTGGTGGGAAAAGTTCTCCCCCCATTACTGTAGATGCTGCCAACAGCATGATCATAAGTATAACCGGGCCTAAAATTGCCACAAACATGTAGATCATAGTAAATGAGTTTAGTTTTTGAGCGTAATCCTTTAATTTCATCCTCATTTCATAGGCAATATCATCAGCAATAACATTTAAAGTTTTGGCCAAATCCCCACCACTGCTCAAAGTCCTGGTTATTTGATAAATAGCCCGTTTCATCCCTTCAGAGCCAACCCTTTCACTCATATCCATGAGAGCATTTTCTGTAGTTTCACCATACTTAATTTCCTCTAGTGTTCTGGCAAATTCCTCAGATAATGGCCCATATCCAGACATGGCTACTGATCTCATACTATCATGAAGCCCCAAACCAGCCCTTAACTCCGTTGCCATTTGTCTAAGAGCATATGGTAATTCCCTAGAAGCCTCCGCAGACCGCCCACCTTTTTTTAAATTAGGTAGGAAAATTAGTACCATGGCCATTAAAAAAATAACCAGCATGAGGGCTAATCCTATTTCTAAACCAAAACCTAGTACTACCATGATGCCCATAACAATCAGGCCAGAGGTTAAACCCAGGCCAATGATTAATTTAGGATCAAGACCTTCTTTTTCTTCGTCTTTAAGGAGTTCTTCCAATGAAGCCTTTTGAAAAGATTCGCTTTTTATTTTATCTTCTTTAGGTTTTTTATCTACTTTGTCAGATTCTATAAGTCCTTTAAATACGTCAATTTCCTCAGGACTCATTTTCATCCGTTTAATAATTTTAGAAGAGGTATCCCTAGTTTTAAATCCAGAGGCTGGTGATTTCTCATCTTTATCCGATTTTTCAGATTTCGAACCCTTTTCAGAGGTTAAACCACCCATGCTATTTCTAACGCCGCCAATTTTATTGTTTATTCCTCCTAATTTATTTACAGGAACTTGAACACCTTCTCCGACTTTTTTACTGGAATCAATAGTGAAACCACCAATTTTGTCGAAAATATCCTTTAAGCTAGCCATAATATCACCTGTTATGAAGGAATCAAGAAAATTCTTACCCAATCCTATGAATCATATATTTATATTAAATAAGTTTTATTTATAGAACTCTTTCTAGTAGTTCATCAGAATCTTTATAATAATCATTAATAAATTGTCCAACTTCATCTATGGATCTAATATTTTTATCAGCCATATACTCTAAAACTAATCTTCTCTTTTCTATTTCTTCCTCAACTTCAGTTATACTTACGCCTCTAAGTTCAGAAAGCGCTCTAAGAGTTTGACTGGCAATTCCAATGTACTCTACTTTATCAGTAACATTATTCCATTCAAATACTCGGTTAAGCTGAACATTACCTTCTTCCATACCTACTACTTCTGCAACTTCAGTTATTCTTCTTATAGACCCTCCTTCAGGACGGTACATACGATTTTGCATTATAATAAAGTCTAAAGCAGGTATCATAATATTAGGAACACTCATGGGAGGATTTACAAGCCTAGTGATAGTTTCTCTGGCAGTGTTGGAGTGAAGGGTACCAAATCCAGAGTGCCCAGTATTTAAAGCTGTGAAGAGTGTGATTGCTTCACTACCCCTTACTTCCCCTACAATAACCCTATCCGGTCTCTGCCTAAGAGAATTCTTAACCAACGTATCCATATCAAGCTCACCAGACCCTTCAATATTCGGAGGCCTGGTTTCCATTCTTAAAACGTGAGTGTGAGGTAGTTGAAGTTCCAGAGTATCTTCAATAGTAATTATTCTTTCTCTAGGAGGTACAAATGAAGTTACTGTGTTTAAAGTTGTGGTTTTACCAGAACCCGTACCACCAGCAATAATTGCATTACAAGGTTTTACACCAAGCCCATCCACACAAACCCACATAAAAGCGGCCAGATGAGATGACATGGTCTTAAAATTAATAAGATCAATTACAGTTAAAGGATCTTTTCTGAATTTACGTATAGTAAGGCTGGAACCGTCTGCAGAAACTGGAGGAATTGTAGCATTCACCCTTGAACCATCAGGCAGACGAGCATCCAAAATAGGAGTCTGCTGGTCAATTCTACGATTAACCTGACGAGCTATAACATCAATAAGTGCCCTAATATCTTTGTCATTATCAAAAACAACATTAGTGACCATCATCCCGATTTTTCGGTGATAAACAAATACGGGCCTATTTATACCAATAACCATTATCTCTTCCAAATCATCATCTTTAATTAAAGAATCAAGTTCCCCATAACCTAACATTTCCTGAGAAATTTGAGCCGAAAGTTTATCTATATTACGGACTCCCTTCATCCTTAAAAATTCTTTAACTTCATTAATAAAGCTGGATTCATCAATTTTGAAATCTTCACCCTTGGAAACCGCAACTTCAACCAATTTTTCCCTTATTTCATTAAGAAGCTGTTTTTCACTATCTGAAAACTTAGGAACACTAACATTATATTCCGGTATTAAATCCTCTTCAATAATTTCGGCCCGAGAATTATCTGTAGTTTTTTTGATAATTTTTTGAGACTTAGCAGGTTTTTGCATTATTTTTTCAATATTAAATGCATCCTCCTCATCCTCCTCATCCTCAAAATCTTCTTCATCTAAAAATTCCTGAAAACTTTCTGGTTCTTCCTTTGGAGTAATAGGTTCATCAAGTTTAACTTCGGGATTAGTATCCTCAGAATCTTCTTTTTCCGTGTTTTCATCATAATCTTCAGAACCAAATTCACCTAAAAGGTCCTTCAGAATATCTTTCCGTTTCTGCTTCATAAAACTCAAATATTTAATATGGATTAACCCATATTTAAGCATATGGAATTAAAATGTTTAATATATGTTAGTAATTAATTGTTTTTTGCATAATTTTTAACACAATGGCCATTATCTCAATTTTTACAATAATAAAAAGAAATAGCGTTTTTTTAATCAACTCATTATGTATTTTGATCATAGATTCCATCTAGTTCATCTCAACTATCTGAAATATCATATTTCTCCAGATTCATTTATAAAAAAACTTATAGAAGATTTAATAATTGTTTGTATAATGGAATTAAAATGCAAGTGCGGAAGTACCTGCATAAGGACTGCTGAGGAAATATTGATCCAA
>CAYUFT010000043.1:11297-16757 GCA_964444115.1 uncultured Methanobacteriaceae archaeon | reverse complement strand
TCAGCCTTATTATAAATATCACTGCTGCTCCAATAAACATTGTCAAAAGTACCATGTTCTGGGCATTCCTTTTTTATCATGACTTTGCCCTGTTCCTCATAAACTTCTGCTTCTAAAGGTTTTAAGCACTCAGGACATAGGCTTCTTGTCTTTTTGATAACCATAATTTCACCCATATATATTTAATATAAAGTTATAAATCTTATAAACTAATCTAATAATTAATTATTAATAAACTAATTCTTATAAACGATTTCTATAATATCAATGCAATATGTTAAAACATAATATGTTAAAAATATAACTAATTATTTCAATTGCTTGATAATTACATCAATTATAATGATTATCTAGAGGTAAACGATGAATCCAGATATTATCAATGTTTTAAATATGGCTGTCTATGTAATATACTTTATGCTACCAGCATATCTTGCAAATGTAAGTGCATTAACTTTTGGAGGAGGCACTCCCCTTGATTTTGGCCGTGAGTTTCGAGACGGGAGAAGAATTTTAGGAGATGGAGTCACCTGGCGAGGGACCATAATAGGAACGGGTATTGGAACAACCATCGGAATATTACAGGGAATTATTGCTGGAGATATATTTTACGGAGCATTATTGGGTTTTAGTTTAGGTTTAGGAGCATTATTAGGTGATGCTGCAGGCAGTTTTATTAAAAGACGCATTAATATTGGCCGAGGAAGGCCTGCCCCTATTTTAGACCAGTTAGACTTTGTTATAGGTGCATTATTACTTTCATCATTGTTCTTTAATCCAAGTTTAGAGGTAATTGCAATGGCCCTGATTATAAGTCCTATTTTGCATCTTTCAGCAAATACAATTGGATATCTTTTAGGGATGAAGGATGTTTGGTATTAATTAAACAATAACATCTCTACAAAGAGTTTTAAAGTAGAAAATGATCCTTTGATTAATAATACTCCATTAAATACTAATTAAATTCTAGAATATTTTTCTAATTTTAGATTATTTAAATGATTTTAAAAATAAATTATAAAAAAAAGAGAAAATAACTCTTATATTACACTACTTTTATTCATTGCTTTAAGAATTTAAAAAGCTATAACTGGTTTCCAGTAATTTATAAGTCATGAAAAATGATTCCAAATATGTAACATTCTCTGGTATCTCGTAAACCAACGTAGGATAACCTGCTAAGGCCAATGGTTTAGAAAATAGAACTGCAGAAGAACTTTTATATTTAGCATTTTTTGCTGAAGGATAATAATTAAAATTTAGGCCGCTGGATTTAATATTTTGTGCAATAGTCACCGAAGGACTATCCATCTGAGGTGTGGCCACATAATATCCTTCACCATAGCCTGTTTGGTGTGCATGGGAAATAATAACCAGATTATAATCCGATTTTTTCACGTCTGGAAGTATGAATGTTGCAGCCAAACCTTCACCATTTTTACGGCCCTGAGAGTAATCTTGAGGATTTTTTTCCACTACAATGTTATAATTGATTATTTCTACTGGAGTTAAAAGAGCAAAAACCCGGGCCGCCCATTGTTCTGGAGCGATGGCAATAGATTCACGGGCATGAATGCCAGTTACTATGGCAATTTTGATTTTAGAATCACCATAATGTGCATAGACATCCTTAGTTACATATCCCCTATCATCTAAACCAATCTGGGAATGGGTACTCAAATTAAGTAGAACCAGTGGTATTAATATGATGGCCATAATCAATATGGCCATGATATAACTATTTTTAAATTCCATGTAATCAATCTCTGTGAAATATCAAATCACTTTGGTAAATAATATAATGGACAATTAATGTTGATAATTAATTTACTCATCACTCAAATAATCTTCCATCATGATGGCCGTTCCCACAGCAGGGGCCACTACACATTCTTCAGGTGTTAAAAATTCATCCATTCCAGTGAAATCAAGCCCTGCCATTTCTGCAGCACGAGCAGCTAGAATATTTCTCCCCAATCCAGTGGTAATTACTTCCTCCAGAAATTCCCTCTCAGCAACCTCCGAAATTGCCTCTGAAATCTTTAAGGCTTGTTGTGAGTAAATATATTCACCAATAGATACAATATCCGATGTGCTTAATACATCAAGGTCACCGCAAAGTACCCTTGAAATTCGCCTTAGAGAGTTTTCTTTTTCTTTGCTCGCGCCATCTGGAGTATCGCAGCTGTATTGTTCTCTGGTGAGGTTACCCAGAACATAATGAACATCAGCAGATATGGCAAAAAGCTCAGAAGATATCCTGAACCATCCCTCATCAAATGGGACTTTATCTACTATGGCTGCCACATTAGTCCTTAATGTTCCAGTATAAACCAGTTCTCCAGTTCCTAACCTTTCTAGGTCAGATCTACCTCTAGCACATTCTAAACCATTTTTAATAGGAATAATATCCGTTGTAGTACTTCCCACATCAACCAGAATACAATTTTGGGACATGATAGATGCTATTTGAGAGGTGGCAATCCAATTGGCTGCAGCCACTTGAAGAGGATCTGAAGCTACTTGAGAAGCATTCATCATTCCAGAAAGGCCAACATATGCCACAGGAATATCAAAAGTATCCCCAACTTTTTTAACAATATCTAGAACACCATCTTTTTTAGTCTCATAAGCGTCGACCAGTTCTGCAGTCATGGAAACTCCCACCGCATCTAATTGATCAAGTTCATCCCCAATTAAATCCAGTAAATAATCTCCTAGCTCTTCCTTTTTCGTCCACATAGGGAGATATCTGAAATCGGTTTTTATATTTTTGATATCTCCTCCCTGATCAAAATCAATGATGGCCAAGTCAGTATTGGCCCCACCAATATCAAATCCTGCTATTTTCATTAGAAATCACCTTTTCTTGATAAGTTTTAAATAAAAAATTTAATTTATAAATGATTTTAATTTTAAAAATTTATAATGTTGATCAGTTTTTACTAATAATATCCAATTTTTCAGCCCCTTTTTGGAATTCAAAACATCCAGAAAGATTAAAATCGTTTGGAAGATTACCCATAGCTGAATCAGCAATGGCTAGGCCCAAATTAAAATTAACCACATTTCTTAAAGCCACATAGGGAGTGGTAAGGCGAGAATTAATTTCTATAAAGTGAATTTTATCCGTAAGAATCAAATCAACACCCACATAACCTTTAAGACCATCAATAGACTCCACAATATTTTTAGCCATACCTAATGCTTCATATTTTAAGGGGTGATCCCAGGGAACTTTACCACCACTATATTCTAGCTCACCATCATCAAATTCAATTTTTTGAAGATTCAAGCTAATAGGAACGGCATTGATACCATTAGAAAGTAAGCTGACACTGCAGGCCTGACCTTCCACAAAATCTTGAAGTAAAACATGAGGAAGTGATGTTTCCATAGATTTTAACGATTCATAAAGTTCTTCAATGGAATTTAAAACTTTTATTCCCTGGCAAGCAACTCCATCAGCCGGTTTAATAATCATTTTCTTATTATTAGAAAATAAATTAGAGAATTTATCTGATAATTTATTTGATGATTTAAAATAATTTTTTTGTTTTAATTCATTTCTAAATTCATTTAAATCAACCTTATACGTGTTTATGAGATTTATATTATTATTTATATAATTCTGACTTTTTTTAAGATATTCATAAGTTTTTAATTTATCCGCACATTTCAAAACTGCACCTGAACTTGATCCCAGCACAGATACACCTTTATTCTCAATTATTTTAGTTAATTTATAAAGTTCCAGATCTTCTTCGGCCGCTACAAATATGCAAGCTTCAAATTTAAAAATATTTAATTCCAGCCAATTTTCTAAATCAGAACAATTTTTTGGATTAAAATTTACAGTTAAGGGATCACATGCATCCCATTTTTGCATATATTCTTTTTTTAATAATTTTTCTGCAATCAAATAACTAACTTCAAAATTTTTGGATCTTTTTATTTTATTAAAATCATCCAGAAGGCCTTCCAACATGGCCCGACCCTCAAATAAAAATTCAGGGTCTTCACGACCCATTGCGGTTGCATATTCAAAAATAAGGACCTTCAAGGCCTTCCAACTCCCTTAAAAATAACACCATTGCTTCTGAACTTTTCTGGATCTAAAATAGGCCGCGTGCAGACAAAAACTGATTTTTCAATCATTTCAGGACTAATATCAAAGTACTCTTTATGATCCGTTATTAAAACAACACAGTCACATTTTAATGCTTCTTCTAATGAAACTGGTTCTGCTCCCATGGCCATGATTATTTCAGAATTTACATAGGGATCATGGGCCATGACTTTAGCGTCTTGAGAAGATAATTCCCGGATAAGTGGTTCAGCTGGTGTTTCACGAGCATCAGCCACATTTCCCTTATATGCAACACCTAAAACGCCAATAATAGAATTATTTAGTGTTTTATTAACTTCTTGGAGTGCTTTTTTAATTATGTAAACCACATGATAAGGCATATGCTCATTAATATTTCTTGCTGTTTTAATTAACTTTGAAGGATTATCAGTTTCTTCAGCCATCTCTACAATAAAATAAGGGTCAATAGACAGACAATGACCACCTACACCCGGCCCAGGTGTGTGAATATCTACTCGGGGATGGAAATTAGCCGCTTTAATAGCATCAATAGCATCTATTCCCACAGACTCACATACCATAGCCAGTTCATTGGCCAGAGCAATATTAGTATCCCTATAAGTGTTTTCCATTAATTTAACCATTTCCGCAGTGATTAGATCCTTAACTGTGATAACTTCGCCTTCAGTAATTTTTTCATAGAGAAAAACAGCTTTTTTTGAACTTTCAGCATCAATACCCCCAATAACTCGAGCATTATGGGTCATTTCATACAATGTATTATACGGAAGAGCCCTTTCAGGAGTATAAGCAACTTTAAAGTCTTTTATCGAATTAAGGCCACTTTCCTCTAAAATTGGAATTACTACATTTTCACAGGTTCCTGGTGGAATTGTACTCTCAATTATGACCAGATCTCCTTTTTTAAGGCCATTAGAAATCATTTTACAAGCAGATATTACTGCAGATAGGTCTGAACATTTATTTTGATCTACTGGAGTAGGGACAATAACAATCAGCACATTAGAATTCTTAACAGCTTCTGAAGCATTAGTAGTAGCCATTAAATTACCACTAGCCACTACTTCATTTACCAGTTCATTTAACCCCGGTTCCATTATGGGAGAAATACCAGAATTAATATTTTCAACAGTACTCTGATTTATGTCAACACCAACTACTTTAAAACCATTTTTTGCAAAAAGTGAAGCAGTTGGCAGTCCTATATGGCCTAAACCAAATATAGCTATGTTACAGCTTTCTTCAGTCATTTTATCTCCTGTTTTTTAATAAAACATAATAATTTGAATTTTAATTTAATTTAATTTAATTTAATTTAATTTAATTTAATTTAATTTAATTTAATTTAA
>CAYUFT010000043.1:6371-11197 GCA_964444115.1 uncultured Methanobacteriaceae archaeon | reverse complement strand
TTATAAACTATTTGACACCATAAGAATCATTAATTATAAATCACTTGATTCTAATACTTGATTCCGCTTAATAAATAATAGTAAATAAAATCTTTATAAAATATAGCTATTGAATTAATTAAATAAATGTAACTGTTTTTATAAAGTTTAATGGAAATATTACAAAAAATTCTATTTAAAAAAAAAAACAATTAATCAATAATAAAATTAAATAAATAATTTTTGACAGAAAAGTTACTTTTGAAGATATTTATCAAATAAAATCAACTTATTTTTCAAATCAAGATCTTCATGGGGAAATGCAGCTTCATTATTCTCATAAACAACTCTAATTAAAGCATTTTGAGTGCTTTCAAATTCCCTGACGGTGATGTTTGATTCTATTAATTCAATTTTTCTTTTAAATTGAGTCATTATATCCTCTGGAGATTTTATTTCTAATTCTCCGTTTTCATGATCTCTTAAAGTAACATCCAGAATTCTAGAAGATGCAGTACCATCCCCATATGGATTAACAGCATTTTTCATTTTTTCCCTAGTTTTTGGATCATTCATAATGAGGCCGGCCGTTTCAATAATTTTATCTTTATTGGAACCTACCAAAATGTTTCCTCCAGCTGTAACAGTTTCAGGACGTTCCGTATTATACCTCAATGTCATACAAGGCACATTCAGAGTTATAGCCTCTTCTTGAAGTCCTCCAGAGTCAGTCATAATCATATCTGAATTAGATAATAAAAGTAGAAAATCTAAGTAACCCAATGGTTTTATAAGTTTTATATGATCTTTTTCAGTGAGTTTAGAATGAAGTCCGAAGTTTTCCAGATTTTTTAATGTTCTAGGATGTACTGGAAAAATAATAGTTAAATCATCCAGTTCTATTAATGCATCAGTAACCTGAGTGAGTCTTTCCAAATTATCCACATTTTCGGCACGGTGCATAGTTAGAGTAAGGATTTTTTCATTTCCATCTAATTGATCAAGAATATCCGATTTATTTTCTGCAATTTTAAGGTTTCTTAGACAAGCATCCACCACAGTATTACCAGTTATAATCACATTTTTCGGATTTATACCTTCTACAATTAAATTTACTGCAGATTCTTCAGTGGGAACATAATAAAGCTGAGAACAAACATCGGCCACCATACGATTAATTTCCTCCGGCATGGTCTTATCAAAAGACCGAAGACCAGCCTCTACATGACCTACTGGGATGTGTAACTTAGATGCTACAATAGCACCAGCAAGAACAGCATTGGTATCACCCTGAACCATCACTATATCTGGTTTTTCTTCCACAAAAACATTTTCAATGCCTTTCATCATTTCTGCAGTCTGTTCACCATGCGATCCCGAGCCTACACCAATATTGTAGTTGGGAGTTGGTAATTCCAAATCAGTGAAAAATTGATCAGACATTTCATGATCATAGTGCTGGCCAGTGTGAATTAAAACATAATCAAGATTTCTTTTTATTATTTCATCAATTACAGGGGCCATTTTAATTATTTCCGGCCGAGTTCCTATTACAATAGCTATTTTCATGACAATATGCTCCGTCTAATCTTTTAAACATCATATCAATTATTTTATTATGAGCGAAGAGTAATTCATTGAAATGTATTCCATAACCACAATCCAATTGTTAATAAGAATATTTTAATTAAGTTATCTTATAAATTATCTTATAATTCCATTATTAAATCGTAGATTACAATAAATTGAATAATATAAATTAATTATTCCTGGGAATCTCTCTTTCTTTGGGCCCTATACTCATCAATAACATTCCATAATTTCTCTTTCTCATATTGATTCCTTTGTTTTTTAATTTTGTTGTTCCATAGTTGAATTTCATTATCCAAAATTTCTGATTTAACAATGGCAAAATCTTTACCCATTTTAATTCCCATTTTAGAAGATTTAATTAGAGGAATGTCATTATTTTCTAAAACTTCCTTTGCTTGAGGGGGCATTTCATCCGAGATAATAATGGCCTTTAAAGATAATTTAGAGAGTAAAGTAGCTGTTTGAGATCCTCCACCTCTAGAATTTAAAATAAATACCACATCACCTCTTTTTAATTCCCCTTGGTGATGGGATTCATTTATTCCATCCTTTGTGAAAGATTTTATAATTTTAACAGGTACTACTTTATCTGAGATTTCAATTGTTTTAATTTTATTAAAAGTCTTTAATTTTTCTTCTAATTTCGTTCTTAGGGCTTTCTCATTATTATAACTCTCTTGAAGTTTTTTAATAATATTAATTTTAGAAGACACTTTCTTTTCCAGTAAAATTTCATTGGAGTAATCCTGTTGAAGTTTTTCCAGCTTAAATTTAAGTTTAGATGATTTTCTCTTGTTTTTTCTAATTTTATTTTTAAGCAGTTTATTTTTGTCTCTTAAATTTATTATTAATGCCTCTTGATTTTTAATTTGAGATTCATGTTGTTTTATACGATTTTTTAAATTTATTAATGTCTCTCGAGAATCTGAATTTGAATAGGAATTTGAGTCCGAATTTGAATCCAAAACTACTTTTAAATCAGAAGCTAATACCCCATCAATATTTGATTTTTCAGTTTTTATAATGACTTTTGAATCATTGATAAAATTTAAAGCTTTAGTTACTGGCATTCCATCAATAAAAAGAGATTTAACCTCTTCTATATCTTTAAATGATAAATTTTTTTCTTTTCCCCTTTTATCAATTAGATTAAACTTTTTTTCATAATTTTTATAGGTTTTAATTGCTGCTGCTAGCGCATCTCGCTGGTGAGCATTATTTGGAGAAAAATTAGATGTTCTGTCCCTTAAAAACTCATCTACCATTTCTTTTTTAGATCCAACAGTAAATACATTTGAAGGAGAATTTATTTTAGCATTTAAAGAAGCTGCTAATTTTTTAACCATTTTAGGAGGTGGATAAACATCACTGGCGACTATAATTGCCCGACCATGAGAAATTATTTGCCGAACCACATCTGAATATTTTGCCTCTTTAAAACTTTTTAATGAAAGAATATGGCCATTTAAATCAAGTATAGCAATTCCCACAGTCAAACCAGGATCAAATCCAATTATAGTTCTTTTTTTATAGTCAATTTTGGGATTATATTTTTTAAAATTAGAATCATCATCCGGATCTGTTTTGAAAATGGAATTAGAACTAGAATAACCATTAGAGTTTTCAGTTACTCTATTAGCATTATCTTTAGAATTTTCCAAATTGTTTTTTTCAAAATTCTCGTAAATCAGAAAATTCCTCCTTGAAAACCACAAATAAGCTATTTAAAAACTTTAATTCACAATTAAAATGTTTTAATAAAATTATTAAGATTGATTTACATTACAAGTTTCAATACCGAATTAATATTATTTGATTAATAATATGAATAAAAATTATATTTATTATTTTTCTATTATTGATTTGATGATAAACTTTCAAAATGCAGTTTATTGAAGGTAAATAAATACAAAAAAGAATAATTGAATTAAATTGTAAAATTGTAATTAAAAAGGTTTTTTTGAAATATATTTTAAACTAAGTATAATCAAAAAAATAATATAATTAATTTTAGATTATATTTATTAAAAATCATGATCTATTTTTGTTTTAAAGCATCTAAATCATTAATCATAGTCTCTTCTAAAAGCGTTGCAGATTTATGTTTAAATAATTCGTCTTTTAGAGTTGATTGGAAACGGTAGCAAGCATAGTCATCATAATTAAAATTAAGATTTTTATAAGTAACATCCATTAAAATCAGATTTTCGGGGACCATAGGTTTTAAAGGAATATTATTTTCCGGGTTGAGCATCTCAATTATATCTGAAGGTTTTATTTTACCATTACCCGCTTCTAAAATCGTTTTTACCATTTTTCTAACCATATTCCATAGAAAACTTTCTCCAACAACATCAATAACTATTATTTCACCATTTTTAGAAACTTTAACTTCATCTACAGTTCTTAGAGGATTCCTTTCACTTCTTTTTGAAAAGTTAATGAAATTATGAGTGCCTTCAAAATATGAAGCTGATTCTATCATTTTTTCTAAGTCAAATCCATTTTCTGAGGGAATATCAAGTTCCCATAAAAGAGGATATCTACTTGCATTCTCAGAAATTATATATTTGTAATGGCGTTTTAATGCATATCTTGGCTTAAAACCATAGTGAACCGGGGCCTTGGCTAAAATTTGAATGTCTTCCGGAAGATGATCATTAATTTGGTTTATAATAACTTCTTTTTCACTCATGAAAGATATTACATTACCTAAAGCATGAACTCCCCGATCAGTACGGCCAGCAATAGAAAAATAAGACTTTTTCAAATCTTCCACTAAATCAGCTTTCTTTAATGCGTAAATTAGCTCTCCCTCAACAGTACGATGATTAGGCTGTCTTTGAAACCCGTGAAAATTAGTTCCAATGTATGCAACTTTTAAAGCAACTTTTTTCATGAAATTAACACCTTAAATTCTTATAAATATGTATACTGTGAAAAAATTATAAAAAATTATAGTTATAATTCATTTTGATTAGTTTGAAGTAGTATATACTTTATTTAACTAATTATTTATCTTAAAAAATGTTATTAGTTTAATATAAATAAACAGAATCAAATAACATTCTGAGTAATTGTAATAAGAAGTAGACTAAAAAATATGACAAATAATGTAAATTAAGGACATTTCGAAGATTTAAGGAGAAGTTTAATGAAACGATTATGGGGATATTTAAGCGTGATTACCGCTACGGTGTTTTTTGGTATAGCTACCCCATTTGACAAAATATTACTACAAGAAATGCATCCCC
>CAYUFT010000043.1:4542-6271 GCA_964444115.1 uncultured Methanobacteriaceae archaeon | reverse complement strand
TTTTTTGGTATAGCTACCCCATTTGACAAAATATTACTACAAGAAATGCATCCCCTGGCCATTGCTGCCTTGACTTATACCCTTGCTGGAATCTTTTTATTCACTATTCGACAATCCCCCCTAAAAGAAAGAGTCTTAAATATTTTAAACAAAAAAAATAACTCTGAAAACTTTATTAGTAGAAAAGATTATGTAATTTTGATTGTAACTGCTTTATGTACTGCTTTTATAGCACCCATACTCTATTTAAACGGTTTAAATCAAACCACAGCTGTTAATGCATCACTTTTACTAAATGTCGAAGTACTCTTCATTATAAGCATGAGTTTAATCTTGTTTAAAGAAGTTCTTAGGAAAAAAGATATTTTAGGAATGGGCCTTCTTATTATGGGTGCTGTTTATCTTGCTACAAAAGGAGAAATAACGGATATCTTCTTCAAAGAAAGTTTTATAGGGAGTCTTCTGATTATTGCTGCTGCGTTCTTTTGGAGTGTTGATACTGTACTAAGCAAATTTTTGAGCAATAAAAGAGATTTAATATGGGTAGCTGGGATTAAAAGTTCAATTGGAGGAATATTCCTATTAATAACTACCTTATTTTTAGGAATAAGTCTTAAAATTCCTTGGGAAATGTTACCATTAATTCTTTTTGTGGCAATTTTTAGTATTGGTAGTTCATTTATTCTAATTTATTTCGCCATAAGAGAAGTAGGATCTACTCGTGTAGGTGCCATATTCCCATTATCATCATTATTTGGAGCAATATTTGCATTTATAATTTTAGGAGAACCTTTAAGTGCAATAGAAGTGTTTTTTGGATTATTAATGCTTTTAGGAGTTTTTATACTCTATTGGAATCCAAAAAAAATGTCTTAAACTCATGTTGTCATTTTAATCATTTATCGAATTTAATCAAAATAATTTAAAATTCTAAGAATTTTATATATCTAAAATTATAATCAATAGTATAATCTAACTAATTTAATTAAATATGATTGATAGATGGGCATAAAAATTTTAATAAAAAATCAGATTTACTAGGTGTAAAAATGTCGTTTCAAGAGAATAAAATGATTATCATTCCTGCAGTTGATATTAAGAATGGGAAATGCGTCCAACTGGTTCAAGGAAAACCCGGCACTGAACAAATAATAATTGAAAATCCTGAAGAAGTTGCAAGAAGCTGGGAAGATAAAAATGCCACTAACATCCATGTTATCGATCTAGACGGGGCCTTTGGTGAAAAAAATAATATCTCAGTGGTGAAAAAAATTTTAGATGCAGTTTCTGTCCCCATACAGATGGGAGGTGGCATAAGAACTAAGAAATATGCAAAGGAACTTCTGGATATGGGAATTGAAAGAATTATACTGGGAACCATGGCCATTGAAAATCCACAGCTAGTTCAGGAACTCGCTGATGAATACGGTAGCGAAAGAATAATGGTTTCTCTAGATAGTAAAGACTCTAAAGTCGTGATAAAAGGATGGACCGAAAAAACTTCTAAAACAGCGCCAGAAATGGGACAAATTTTAGAAGAAAATGGGGCAGGTGGAATATTATTCACCAATGTTGATGTAGAAGGGCTTTTAAATGGATTTAATCTAGATCCCGTCCTTGAATTAGTGAATGCCGTTAACATACCTATTGTATATTCTGGAGGAATAAGTTCTCTTGAAGACATTAAAACACTGCAAAAAACAGGAGTTAAAGGAATAGTTATTGGTTC
>CAYUFT010000043.1:0-4442 GCA_964444115.1 uncultured Methanobacteriaceae archaeon | reverse complement strand
TTGAAGACATTAAAACACTGCAAAAAACAGGAGTTAAAGGAATAGTTATTGGTTCCGCTATTTATAAAGGAAAAATTGACTTTGAAAAAACTCTTAAATATGAAACTATCATTTAAAAACTATTCTAAATTAAATTTAAAAATCAATTAAAGATAAAATATTGAATTAAATATTGAAAAAATAATTGAAATCTTTATAATTAATTTATTTCAATAATACTGATTATAAGGTGAAAACCATGAAAATAGTGATGGCAACCGGCACTTTTGATCTCATACATCCAGGACACGGCCTATTCCTGGAAGAAGCTAAAAAACTAGGTGGAGAAAATGCTAAACTAGTTGTTGTGCTGGCCAGGGATTCTACGGTGCGATCTAAGAAAAGAATTCCGATTATAAACGAAAACCAAAGGTTGGAAATGGTTAAATTTTTAAAACCAGTTAATGAAGCAGTTTTAGGCAGCGAAACAGATATGTTTGAAGTTGTAGAAAAAATTAAACCAGATATAATCGCTATTGGCCCTGATCAAAAATTTGACCTGGATGATTTGAGAAAAGATCTGAAAAATCGTGGATTTACATGTCAAGTGAAGAGAATTACTAAATATCATAAATCTAATTTAGATAGTTCTTGTAAAATCATAAAAAAGATTAAAAAAAGTAAATTCGATGAAAATGCTTTTAAAAATTGCTGAAATAATTTTTAAAAATAGTTACAAAAACTAACAGGAGTACTGCAATAAGCGAGTGTCGCTTAATTTTACCGCTCCCATGCCAAGAAATAACTATTAATAAGAACCTTAAATTTGAAAATAGTTCAGATAAATAGTTTATTCCTATAAAAATACCATTTTAAGTCCTATAATTCAATTAAATAAGTCATGAACTTCTTGGACATGAATTCTTACTATTGAGTAACATATAAGCTTTTTGATTAAATCTCGAAAAAAGGAGTATTAAAACTCTTTTTCTTAAATAAGGCCTTCAAAATAGTAATCGAATTCAATCAATCAGAATTATCCATATCTTTTTTTACAATTTGATGGCCTATAAATGTTTATTTATAAAAAATAGACAATAAATGTGAGTTTTTTAAAAAGTATTCGGACTTGAATATTGTATAAATTATTTTAAAAATTTTAATTAATTTAAATTAAAGCCATTGTAAGTGCTTATTTTATAAAATACTGAAATTTAAAAATATTCTACTTAATTAAATCATTATAAGCCTTTTTAGCTCGAAAAAAATTCTTTTATTATTTATTCTTAATTAATAATAAACCCGAACAAATAGTTATCATATTCTGATTTTAACCCCCATTATACTCTAAAAATAGAATAAGAGTTATAAACGTGCTAAATTTAAATTAAGAAATCTATTAAGATTTATTGCTAAGATTTTATACTCAAATTTAAGAGATTATGATTAATTAAGATAGCAACCCATATTTAATAATCTATTTATATAAATTAAAAATTAAATATAATGGTTTAGTAATAAAAAAAATAATATTTGATTTGTATAAATACTAAATTTATAAAATACTAATTAAAATAACCCGCATAATAAATTCTAATTTATAATCAATTTAACAAAAAAAATGGTGAAAACATGATAAAAGTAGGCATAGTAGGTGCCAGTGGATATACTGGTGGAGAATTACTCCGTTTTTTGCATAATCATTCTCAGGTGGAAGTTTCAGCCATAACTTCACGCCAGTACGCAGGTCAAACTGTTTACAAGGTGCATCCACACATAAGAGACTCAGATTTAGTATTTCAAGACCTTCAAGCATCTGAAATAGATGCAGATCTTGTTTTCACAGCGACTCCCCATGGGGCCTCCATGAATATTGTCCCTGAGATATTAGAAAGTGGAGCAAAAGTTATTGATTTAAGTGGAGATTATCGTTACGATAATATTGAAACCTATGAAAAATGGTACAACCTTAAACATTCCCATCCTTTAGATGCAGTTTATGGGCTTCCCGAACTTTACCGGGTGAATATTAAAAAAGCAAATTTAGTGGCCAATCCAGGATGCTTCCCTACCGGCTCAATTTTAGCTTGTATGCCATTGATTAAAGAAAAGTTAGTAGAAACCGTGATTATTGATGCAAAAACTGGAATAAGTGGTGCTGGTATAAACCCAACACCTGCAACTCATTTTCCGAACTGCAGTGACAATGTAGTTCCTTACAATGTGACTAGCCATCGTCACATGAGTGAAATAGATGAAAAACTCAATCAAAACGGTTCAGTTAAAGTTTGCTTCACCCCACATCTTGTTCCAGTTATTAGAGGAATTTTAACTACAGTACACACCTTTTTAAAAGAAGAAATAAGAGAAGATTTGAGTTCAGAATATTTGGAAGAAATTTATGCTGAGTTTTATGATGGCGAGCCATTTGTAAAAGTTTTAGAAGATGCAGAAATTCCTCGATTGAGTGCAGTTCGCGGATCAAACTTTGCACATGTTGGTTGTTTCCAAATCGATCATCACGGCCGTGTGATAATTATATCTGCCATTGACAACCTGGTAAAAGGTGCTTCTGGTCAAGCCATCCATAATATGAATCTTATGTTTGGATTTAAGGAAAATGAATCCCTAGAGTTTCTGGGAATGCATCCTTAATCCCTTTTCTTCTTAATCCATTTCTTTAAATCATTTTTAAAAATGGAAATATTCTATTGAATTTCATTTAAAATAAAATTAATTGGATATGAAAATTTTACAGAATCCAAAAAAATATAATTAAACAAGATCATAATTTACAACACAAGATTAATAGTTAAAAAAAATTTGAATTAAAATAATTAAAAAATAAGAATGTAGCAATACATAAATAAAGTGTATTTCTAATGATTTTATAAATCTATTAGTCAATTTTATCAGCCTATTAATGATTTAAAGATTTATAGATAAATATGAACTAAAAAAGCGTGACAATCTTAATTTTAAGAAGATAATAGGTGTTTAAATGAAAACAATTGTTTTATATTATTCCCGAAGTAGAAAAACAGCCGCTGTTGCTGAAACCCTGGCGGAAGAATTATCCGCAGATCTACAAGAAATAAAAGATGTGAAGGAGCGTTCAGGAATATTGAATTATTTGGGCGCCTCAGTGGATGCATTCCGGGAAAGTAAAACCAAAATCACCCCTGAAAATTTAAATCTTGACAATTACGGAATTATATATCTAGGTTCACCCACTTGGGCCGGAAAACCCTCCCCCGCAATAATTACCTTTGTGGATAAAGCAGATTTGAAAGGAAAAGACATAATATTATTCGCAACGATGGGTAATCAAGGTGCCAAAAGTGTTATAAATCGAATGCGAGAAAAAATTGAGGCCAGAGGGGCGCGAATGGTTAATTCATTCAGTATAAAAACGAGTGGTAAGGAATTAATTGAAATCAAAGAAGAAACTTGGAAAAAGATAGATGAATTAGATTTGAAGATCTATGGAAATTAACATTCTACAAATAGCCAATAATATATTTCTTATCATAAATTTAGATATAAGATATAATTTATTTTTTATTAAATATTGGGGTTGTAAAGTTTAGGGGTGTTGGAACTTTTGAAAAAAATATTTGAAAAATTATTTTCTGGATTTTAATGGACTCTAATTCAAAATTAACCTAGTTAAATATAAGTATTAAGTGAGAATAGATATATTAACATGACTAGTGAAATTATACCTACTCTCAATTGTTGTATTGACTCCATACAACTTAAACTTTCCGATTTTTTCACAGGAAAACAGGATTTTGAAACCATTTTAAAGGATCGGTTGAAACCCGATTATACTGCTCTAAATATTAATCAAAAACTGTATTTGCATGAAAATAATCATTTCGAATACATTAACCCCATTTGCCCATATTGTGGTTCTAAAAATGTTATTAAACAGGAATATCGTCATAGAAAATTGTTAATTGATGATCAAGAGCCTTTGAATGTTTATTTGCGAAGATATCTGTGCAAAACTTGTGAGCGAAAATCCACCACAAACATCAAATCACTGATAAAACCATATAAAAGATATATAAACCTATTTAAAGAAAAATTAGAACGTTTTATTGAGACTGGTTATCGTTCGCTTCGTAAAACGCAGTTAGACTTACAGAATTTCCTGGGAAATTCACCATCACACCAAACCATACGAAACTGGCTCAAAATAAACACTAAAAACATGATTAAAAACACTGAACGTTTTTATTCCGGATATTACACTTATGATGAACAATTTTTACGAATTAACGGTCAAAGAATGTATAGATTAACATTATACGACCAAATACGTAATATACCCGTAGCCGAACAAATAGTCCCTAAAAGAACACCACAAATCATAACACAATTTATACAAGAATCAACAAGCAATAAACCATTAATATCAATCACCACAGATCATATGCCATTATATAAAAATATAA
>CAYUFT010000042.1:0-17128 GCA_964444115.1 uncultured Methanobacteriaceae archaeon | reverse complement strand
ATAACACCAACTTTACCATACTCAGTTTCTATTACAATTAAATTCTTTTCGTTTTCAGCAAGAACACTTCTTCTAGCTATCTTAAATTTTCCAGGACAATATTTGGAATTAATTATCCTACCTGAAATTGGAACTCGATTCACATGAACATCAAATGGAGACATGAATGTACTAATAAGAATGCCTTTTTCGTTTTTTTCAAGTAATTGGTCCATAAGTGGGTCTTCATACGATAAAGTGTCAATACGGTCTATTTTCCCAGTTAAAATTTTCCCATCAGCTGGCGCTACAACAATGTCTTCACCACTAGGTGTTTTTCTTTTAGGGTCTCTGAAAAACTGCATGAAAAATGCAATTATGGAGAATAGGAAAAATGTAATTAAAAAATAACCAAATAAGAATGGTAAAACGGAAATTGTAAGGAGAATACTTGCCTTTTTGAGAGTTCCTTCAACGAACATTATTTATCACCAGAAAATTGTGTGGATTATAATAAATCCACACTATAAAAATCATATTAATAATTAATTTGTTTAATCAGCATAATATTTTTAAACTATTTTTTAAATTTATTTTAAGATAGATAGTTTAATTGAAAGGGTATTATCTTTGAGGCCACTACGGTTATTATAATATAATATTTTAACTTAGCTATTTTGTTCATGAATTAACTGGACTATTATATTTATTAATTAAATATAAATTGTAAGTTATAAAAATGAGGATATGTAAATTCAAAAGCTTATTTGGATCTAATAAATTTAATTCAAATTATTATTTATATTATTATTTTACATCAAATAATTTATAATTAATTATCTAAGAATATGCCTTTTTTTAAGATGTTTTGATCAAAAATCTTCTTTAATTCTAGTTCATGATTAATTATCTTTTTATCAGAATCGGCCAAATATTTTATCATATCATAAGTATATATAATTTATATGTTGAATATTAATTTAGTATAAATAAATAATTAGTATATTCCAAATATTATTCAACTATTAATAAGAAATATAGATAAATTTGGGAATAAATTTAAATAATTAGATTTATTTAAATGAATAAATCTTAGACTGAGATTCAATTAATAAAATTAATTATCTTAATGAAATTGAATCAAATTTATTAATGTGGGTAAAACAACATAAAATTCAGGGGCTTAATTTTATAATGAATTATGAAAATGATATATATTTTGAATACATATTTTGAATAGTAAATATTTGTGATAACCGATAAAATATTTATTGATTACCATGAACAAAAGACGTGGTATTAATGATTGAAAGTAAAATAAAAGTTCTCCGAAAAGCAGCGCAGGTTTCCACCACCCAAAGCTCTGATAATATTTGGTGTGTAATCGCTGGAAATGAAGAAATGGTTAATAATGTAGCATATTCTGCAATTTCTTCTAAAGAAAGGGTTAAAATTTTGTTCCGAGAACATGTAGATTTAAAAGAGTCATTTGTAAGAAAAAAATTCGATTTTATCATGGTATATGGTGATACTGATAAGATAAGGGAATTAAGTTTAATTTGTAAAGAAAATGGTGGTGCATATCTTAAGATTGCCCCTTATTATGTAAAAAATGAGCCAAATCTCCTTTTACTTGCCGGACCAGATAATGCCATCAAGAAATTTGCAGGAGATGCTGAAAAAGGCCAAATTGAATTTTCTTTTATTTTAGAAGACACCACTACTGGCTTTATTGAAACTGATGTTTATTTAACTGACCATTTACCTCAAATTATTAGGGATGTTGTAGATCCACTATTTAAAATGACTGATGTGGGCTTATCTACGATTCTTATATCCGTAGAGGAAAAAAATATTGAAAAAATCAATGAAGTGGCCAAATCTAACAAGGTATTCGTTGTAGAATTTAATAAGATTTTGGAGGAGGAATAATATGTTTTCATTTGGGAAAAAGAAGGAAGAACAAGAAGATAGAAAGAAAGCCCTTACCAGTACTTTAGGTATTGATTTAGGTACTCTTAACACAGTGGTAGCAAAACCATCTGGTGATAAATTTGATTTATATAAAATTCCTTCAGTTGTAGCAGTTAAAAAGGATGATCCTTCTTATGTGCTAGCTGTGGGTGAAGAAGCAAAGTCTATGCTGGGAAGAACTCCAGAGGACATTATTGCTGTAAGACCTTTAAGAAAAGGTGTTATTGAGAGTGTTGCACAAGCCGAAGCACTTCTAATTTTCGCTATGGAAATGGGTTCTGAAGAAGATACGATTAGTATTGATCGGATTGTTATTGGTATTCCTGGAGACGCTTCTGAAGTGGAGCGCAATGCTGTTGAAGAAATTGGACGAAAAGCAGGAGCCAGCTATGTTCTGGTAATTAGTGAAGGCCTTTCTGCGGCCATAGGTGCTGGTTTGCCTATAGCAGAAGCTGCAGGAACCATGGTAATTGATATTGGCGCTGGATCCAGTGATTTGGTTGTTATATCCTTAGGTGGAATTACGGATATAGAAACCATCCGATGGGGTGGGGACGATGTTGATGATAACATTGTAGACCAAGTAAAACAAAAATATGAAGTTGAAATAGGCATACATGAAGCTGAAAAAGCTAAAATTAAGGTTGGAATGGTTCATTCAAGTGCAGATCTAGAAATAGAAACAACCAGCTTAATTGGTAAGTGCATGAAGACTAACAAACCTAAAGAGATAGAAGTCGATTCAACAATGGTTGCTAATGCTGCTGAACCTATTGTAGTAAAAATTGTAGAAGCATTGGCAGCGGTTTTAGAAAGGTTATCTCCTGAGTTAATTTCTGGGGTATACAACAAAACAGTTGTTGTTGGAGGAACATCTCAATTAAAAGGTCTCAAAGAACGAATATTTGAAGAAGTGGGAATTCCAGTAGAAATCTCCAATGATCCTATGACTGTAGTGGCCAAAGGGGCAGCTATTGTGGCTGCTGAACCTCGTGCACTAGAGCCTGAAGTCAGATTAAAAGCAATGAAATAGATTAATCTATTTTAACTTTTTTTTAATTTTTAGTAGAAATATTATTTCAATAATATTTTTTAAATATTTTTTTTTAACTCATGGTCCATTTATTAATAACTTATAAACTTTTTTGTAGCCAATTTGAGTTTTCTATTAGTGAATATTATTTAATGGAAATCAAATGAATTGATTATTTGATCGCTTTTAGAAATTTATTTTTAGAATTTTTCAATCAGTACTATTTTTTAAATAAGTATTTCATTTTCCAGAATATTTTAAAAATTATTCTAAAATTTAATTAATTATTTTTCTAAACTTTTATAAAATCATCATATGGGGCTTAATATTACGCCTGTTTAATATAGACTTATTAATTTAATATAGCTTAAGAAATAACTTAATAGTAATTTAATACATTCATGATATTATATAAAATTATTTTAGAATTTATTATTTAAAAGCAGATGAAAAAATGAAGATTTTAGGAATCGATGAAGCGGGAAGGGGTCCGGTACTAGGTCCTTTAGTTGTATGTGGGGCAGCCATACCCCAAGAAAAAATAGTTATTTTGGAGAGAATGGGAATAAAAGATTCTAAAAAACTAACACCCTCCCGAAGAAATGTTTTAGCCCGTAAAATCCGAAAAATGGCTGATTGCCATGTTGTAAAAATAACTGCCCAGGATATAGATAATTTACGGGCTAAGGATGTTAATTTAAATGAAATTGAAAAAATTGCCATGATTAAAATCATTAACATGGCCCAGGCAGATTCTGTTATTATCGATTCGGTAGATGTTGACCCGGCCAGACTTACTCGTCAAATTAAGGAAGTGATAGGTGAGGAAATGGATGTTTTATCCGAGCATGGGGCAGATGATAAATATATTCCAGTGGCAGCAGCATCCATTGTGGCTAAAGTTGAAAGAGATATAGAAATTGAAAAATTAAACCGCCAATACAAAAAAATTGGAGGTATGGGCTCGGGATATCCTAGTGATCCAAGAACAAAGGCTTTTTTACAGAAATTTGACTATGATGAGCTTCCTGATTTTGTTAGAAAATCATGGGCCACTGTAGAAAAACTTAAAAACAAAAAATAGTTCATATAAATCTTCAATCCTAAATAAATTAAAAATTTGATTTTTAAATATGTTTTAATGTATTTTCAGATCTTAAAAACCAAAAATAAATACTTATAAAACTTTTTAAATCAACTATAAAAACACTATTTTTAAATACTAATTTATTATAGCATCATCTATCACTAAATATAAATTAAATATCAAGAATTAATTTATCTAAACTTATAGAAAATGTATTTTTTAATATTCATTTAAAAAAATATTAAAAAATGGATTATAAATTGAATGGATTATAATCTTACTAATAACTCAATAAACCTAATTATAAATCGGACAAATCAAACCTAATTGCGGAGATATTATGATATTCGACTTCTTTACTAGTACTTTTGGCACCATTTTAGAAATGTTCAAAAATGGGGGAATAATAACTTATATTATTGCTATAATTGGAATTTATGGTCTTATTACATCTCTTGAAAAGATTCACTATTTAAGAAAAATTTCTAAGGCCAGCACTCCTCAAATTATTAACACAGTTAATGATGCCATGGAACGAGGTGGATCATTAGAAGCACTGAAATCTATTGGCCACTATCAAAATCCAGTTTCTAGAATAATTTCCGAAGCACTAAAAATCGGATATAGAAACAAAGCCGAAGTTGAAGATGCTATGGAAAGGGTTTTTATTGTTGAAATGAGTGAAATGACTAAGGGTTTAAGCATGCTGAGGACTATAATCGAAATTGCCCCTCTTTTAGGTCTTATTGGTACTGTAATTGGTATATGGTACACTTTTAAAGCCATGGGTATTGGTGGAAACTCTTCAGGTATGGCTGAAGGAATTTATATAGCATTAATCACGACCATAGCGGGATTAGCTGTTGCTATAACATTATTACCGCTCTATTCATACATTACGGGCCTTATTGAAAAAGAAATGGATAAAATTGAATTGGCAAAGAAAATGACTAACTGGGGATATGCTACCATGAGATTAATGGTAGATACGGATATTCCTTGTGCGGTGGAAGCTCTACGTGATTCTGATGGTATTGTAAATGTCAAGGAAATAAATGAACCTGAATCTAATATATGGGTTGCTTTTAAACCAAGTATGCTGGAGAAAAGTATCAACAATATCATTTTAGAAAAATGCAATGCTAGTGCTGAAATTGTGGAAAGTAAATTAAAACAATAATAAATATAAAAAATAGTGAACTACAAAAATAAATTTTAGATGAACTATAAAGTAATTAATAACTTAATTAAATATTCATCAAAACTAATTTATTTTATAATCATTAAAAAGGGGTTCAAATGGCAATAAACGTTGATAAGTACCGGAAAAAGCTTAAAGGAAACAATCCTCGATTTAATATGGTGCCTTTCATTGACATTCTTTTTACTATATTGATATTTGTAATAGTTACTAGTAGCTTTCAAGCAGCAGATACTTCTTCATCAGGTAAACCTCAACAAACAGAAAGTATGGGGCCTTCAGACTATTATCTTATACCTGTGGCTGGATTAGAAACATTAACTGTAAATGGGGTTAATATGTCCAATTTAATTAAAGATAGCTCTATTGCAGTACATACTCGTGTAATTGATCAGGGGGAGATTATTATAAAGCCTAAAAATAAGATGATTATCATTACTACTCCTCAAGGCATGTCTGTGAATGAGGCGGTAAAATCTCCTAATAATATTTGATCTTCTAAAATAATTCAGATATTTATTAAAATAAAATATTTATTTATATTTAAGTTTGCTTTAATTTGCATAATGATTTTATAACTTAATTAGAGTAATAGGTGAAAAAATGTATCTTGGTAGAATTTTATCCGTCGGAAATAATGATAATGGGTCTTATGTAGCATATAGGGTTTCAAGCAGATCTTTTCCAAATAGAATGGCCAAATCCTTTGAAGATAGGGTGGCCATCATTCCTAAAGAAGGCTATGAAAAGGATGTTTTTGTAAATCCTTACATTGCATATAACTGCATAAAAATAGTTGATGATATTGCTGTTGTTTCTAATGGATCTCACACAGATGTAATTGCGGATAAGATTTCTGTGGGAATGAATATTCGGGATGCTATTGCATTATCTTTAATGACCATGGACTATGAAAAAGATGACTTCAATACTCCTAGAATTGCGGGTGCAGTTACTAAATCTGGTGAAGCTTATATTGGAATTGTCACACACGAAAACTTGATCGTGGAGAAAGTTCCTGAGGGAGAATCTAGCTATATCTCTACTTATGAACAAATTAAACCAAATAAAGTTGAATTTGAAGCATCTAACTCTCAAGAAGCCGCAGAATTTATCATGAATAAAGGTAAATTTGAAGAATTCACTTATCCAGTAACTTCTGCAGCTGCCTTTTTAGGGAATGGCTGGGAAATGAGCTCAATTTAATTATTAATTCATTAATTGATTTAGAATCAAATGAATATATAAAAATTCTAATAAAATACTTTTTATGGTGTTTCAATGCAAATCCAATTAATAGGTCTTACTGAAATTCCTCTGGTAAATGAGGGAGATAATCTGCAAGAGTTAATTCTTAAATCTGCTAAACTGCAAGAAATAACTCTGGAGGATGGAGATATTTTGGTAGTTGCCGAAACTTTGATATCCAAGGCAGAGGGGAATTTTATTGATTTAAAATCCATGGTTCCAAGTACCAAAGCCATTGAGCTGGCTGAAAAAACAGGTAAAGATCCAAAACTAGTTGAAGCAATAATTCAAGAATCCAATGAAATTATTAAGGTGGGCCCTGATTTTATTGTATCTGAAACTAAACATGGCTTTATTTGTGCCAATGCTGGAATTGATGAATCCAATGTTGTTGAAGGAAAAGCCACGCCTATGCCCACTAATCCTGATGAAAGTGCATTGCAATTGAGAAATAAACTTGAGAACAGTACACAAAAGGATCTCGCAGTTATTATTTCAGATACTCAGGGTCGGCCTTTTAGAGAAGGTGCGGTTGGGGTTGCTATAGGTGTTTCTGGAATAAATTCACTCTGGAATCGTCAGGGTGAAATTGATTTATATGGTCGGGAACTTCAAACCACTCAAATAGCAGTTGCAGATGAATTAGCTGCTTCAGCATCTCTAATAATGGGTCAGGCGGATGAGGGAATACCTGTTGTAATTATAAATGGATATAATAGTTTTAATAATCTTAGAAATACAATTGATGGGGCCAAATTTCTCATGCGACCTAAAAACTTGGATGCATTTCGTTAAGAAATTAACTATTTCTTCAATAAAAACCAGTAATTAAATAGATTAATTACACGAAAGGAAACAATAAATTTTATATTGCATTCAATTTCTATTACTAATATAATCTATGATTGAAATTATTAGATTTCATTTAAATTTTGTAATTTTAGAAATATTAGACTGATGGAATTAAATTAATATCTAACTAATTTCTAAGATTTAATCTAAATAAATAAGCATTAATATTATTTTAAAAGAGAGAGATTTTAAATGATCACAGTATTATCTGGTGGCACAGGAACTCCAAAATTAATTCAAGGAATCAAAGAGATTATTGATCCTTCTTTAATTAATGTAGTAGTAAATACTGTAGAAAATGATTATTTCTCTGGAGTTTATGTAACTCCGGATATTGACACGGTTCTTTATACTCTAGCAGACTTAATAAACGATGAAACCTGGTATGGTCTGAAAGATGATACATTCATTACTAATGAAAAATTAAATGAATTTGGTTCTCCAGAGCTGTTGCGAATTGGAGACCAGGACCGAGCTTTGAAAATACAAAAAACAATGCTTATAAAAAATCATTCTCTTTCTCAGGCAGTTAATATTCAAAGGAAGGCCCTTAAAATCAAAGCTATTATTCGGCCTATGAGTGATGAGCAATCTGAGATTAAAATCCTAACTCCGCAAGGAGAACTGAGCTTTCATCAGTTTTTAATTAAAGAGAGAACTGAGCCTGACGTTTTAGAAGTGAATTATAATGTTGTGGAACCTGCTCCAGGAGTAATAGAATCAATTGAAGAATCTGAAATAGTGATTATTGGACCTTCAAACCCGATTACTTCTATAGGTCCCATAATATCAATGAATGGTGTTAAAAAAGCACTTAAAAAAGCTTATGTTGTGGGAATTTCGCCTATAATTGGTAATTTGCCAGTTAGCGGCCCGGCAGCTAAATTTATGGAAGCAGCGAACCTACATGTCTCATCATTAGGAGTTTGTTCCATGTATGCAGATTTTTTAGATAAGTTTGTTATTGACCATGAGGACATACTTTTAGAGAAAGAAATAGAAAAACTAATAAAAGAGGTCACAATAACAAACACCAAGATGAGAAATATTGGGGATAAATTGATGTTAGCCAGAACAATACTGAGTGGACTATTATGATACAAATGACTCTAATTCAAATTGACAACTACGGCCCTTGGACAGTTACTCCAGCTCCTAGAGCCGAGGCAGATCTTCAGATTTTGCAAGCAGAACTATACGCTGACTTGCAAAGACAGTTTGCTGCTAAGCAGGGACTGGTTTTTTTCACCCGCTTTGACAACATGCTGGCCATAACTAATAATGTGGATGTAGAGGACCATCTGCGAATACAAAAATCTATTGGTAATCGATATCCAGTAACCATTAGTATGGGTGTTGGTGCAGCAGAAACTCCTTATGATGCTCAGCGAAATGCCACACAAGCTCTTCAAAATTATGGTGGGGCTCAATCTGAAGAGCGAAAAGAAATTCTAGCTATTGATGGCCTGGTTAATAAAGAAGACAGCTTTGTTCAAATAGCTCACATAGATATTAATGGAATCACCGATTCATTAACTGACATTATTCCTGCTTATGATACTTCTTTCATTGTTAATCGGGTTCAGCACTTTTTAATGAAGAAATTAATTGAAAAAGGTTCTCTTCTTTTCTTTATAGGTGGAGACAACTTCATGTCACCTTGCAATGGATTAGAACCAGAGGGATTACTTACCATAATTAAAGAAATTGAAGATGAAATAAATGTTGCCCTAAAAGCAGGAGTTGGAAAAGCCCCTACTGCCGAAAAAGCAGCTAATCTCGCTGATTTGGCTCTAGAAGAAATTCGTAGTGGCTTCACAGACTTGGTTCATGTAATGAATGAGTAATGAATAAAATATTTATTTAAAAAACTTAATTTTAATTAATTCATTACTTAAAAGTAAATTTTTTATAATTATTATTCAGTAATTCTATAATTGTATAGATCAATGCATTGTTGTTGAATTTAATGAAAGAATAATAAACTGAATAATAAATGTTATTTTAATTGATTAAAAGCCAATAACTATTATTCTATTATTCGATGGTTATTAAGGCAATATTAACTGCAAAGGACGGATTAATATTAAAGTTTTGGCCCCTATGGCAGGAATAAGTGATGCAAAATTCTGCCTTAAATTAATTCCTTTTGGCTTTGACATGGTTACGCTAGGTGGATACAATATTGACTCACCTACTATTAATGCTGGAGAAAAGATTCTGCAGAGAGGAAGGCCTGAATTTTTAATAAATGAAGCAGACTATTTTGAGGTAATTTATAATCAGGCCAAGGAGATTAAGGAAAATTGGAATGGAATAGTTTCTGTAAATTTACGTTCTACTACTCCGGATCCAATTATCGAGATTTCAAAGATTAAAGAAGTTGATGTGGTTGAAATAAATGCCCATTGCCGTCAAAGTGAAATTACGGAAATAGGGTGTGGCCAGGCCATGCTTAATGATTTGGAACATTTAGGAGAATTTTCCGCAGAAGTAGTAAAAAAGTCTTTAGCAAAGGTTTCTGTTAAATTTAGAGCTAATGTTTTGAATTTAGATGATTTAAAAATATCTAAGGTCATTGAATCTGCAGGATGTGATTTTATTCATATTGATGCTATGAAGCCAGGATTTAAATACGCTGATTTGGATATTATTCAGGAAATAAGCCAAAATACTGAAACCTTTTTGATAGGTAATAACTCTATTGTAGATATTGATTCGGCTAAAAAAATGTTAGCTGCGGGGGCCAATGGCATATCTATTGCCCGAGCAGCTATGAGTGGGAGAATTAATTTTGATTTATCCAAAATTTGAAAATTTTTGAATTTGATTACCCTTCTGATTTAAAACTAAGACTAACTTTTTACAAAACCTTAATTATTATTTATTAATTCTACAATTACAAATTTAATAATATTAATTCAAATAAAATATTTACCTTTACAAATAAAATTTAAAAAGTTTATTTAAATAGATTGACTAAATTAAATATGATATAAAAAATAATATTAAATTTATATTGAAAATAACGAAATAGAATAGGATATTAATCTATTATCTATTACTATTCATTCAAAAAGGTGGTAGTATGTCTTTTATAGTGCTGGAAAACGTTACAAAAACGTTCAATAATGTCGATGTTTTAAAAAACTTAAACATGACCATAAATGAGGGCAGTGTCTTGGGTATTTTAGGTAGAAGTGGCTCAGGAAAGTCCGTACTCATTAATATGCTCAGAGGAATGAAGGATTATAAACCGGATAAAGGAAAAATTATTTATAATGTTGCTATTTGTCCTGATTGCTTGAGGGTGGAACCTCCTTCATTTGCTGAAAATGACTGCGAGTGTGGTGGCAAGCTACATGTAGAAAGTGTTGATTTTTGGAATTGTGATAGACAATTCTTTGCAGCAATCAAAAGAAGAATATCAATAATGCTCCAGAGGACTTTTGCACTTTATGAAGATGATACCGTTATTGATAATGTAATGAAGTCCATAGCTGGTGGGGAGGATGAAGAAAATACTTATTTTGCCTTAGAACTGTTGGAAATGACTCAGATGACTCATCGAATCACCCATATTGCTCGTGATTTGAGTGGCGGGGAAAAACAAAGAGTAGTTCTTGCAAGACAAATGGCCAAAAGACCTATGTTATTTTTGGCGGATGAACCTACTGGGACATTGGATCCTAAAACTGCAGAATTACTGCATGAAGCTCTAGTAGATGGAGTAAAAAATAAGGGAATAACTATGGTTATCACTTCGCACTGGCCAGAAGTAATGAAAAAACTTTCTAACTATGTAATTTGGCTTGAAAAGGGTGAAATTATTGAAGAAGGTGCTCCGGATGATGTAGTTGGTAAATTCATGGCCCAAGTTCCCCTTCCTGAGAAAGCAGAGGAATTTGAAGTAGGTGGACCTATAATTGAGATGAAACAAGTCAAGAAACACTATTATTCCATTGAAAGGGGAGTAGTAAAAGCAGTGGATGGTATTGATCTTGAAGTTGATGAAGGGGAGATATTTGGTGTAGTGGGCCTTAGTGGAGCTGGAAAAACCACATTATCTCGAATTCTTTTTGGATTAACCGAGCCCAGCAGTGGTGAAATATCTGTTAAACTTGGTGAAAACTGGATTGACATGACTCAAAAAGGCCCATTGGGCAGAGGCAGGGTCATGCCTTATTTAGGAATCCTTCATCAGGAATACAGTCTTTACCCTCACAGAAATATCTTAGGAAATCTTACTGAAGCAATTAGTTTAGAATTGCCGGCAGAGTTTGCGAAAATGAAAGCTGCCTATGTATTAAAAGCAGTGGGATTCGATGAAGATTATGCAATGACTATCTTAAACAAAAATCCAGATGAATTAAGTGGTGGGGAGAGACACAGAGTTGCTTTGGCCCAGGTCTTAATTAAAGAACCGAATATAGTTATTCTGGATGAACCAACAGGTACTATGGATCCTATTACTCGTGTTCAGGTCACAGATTCTATCATTAAGGCCCGTGAAGAACTTAATCAAACATTTTTAATTATTTCTCACGATATGGAATTTGTGTTAGATGTTTGTGATAGGGCCGCTTTGATGCGAGGCGGAAAAATACTACAGATTGGTAATCCTAAAGATATTGTGGAAGAACTAACTCCTCATGAAAAACAGAGTATGCTTAATGATGAATAATTCATAGGAATAAATTTCTTTAATTATTTTGAACAATATTTAAAATAATATTAAAAATAATTATTGGAATTATCACTTTTTTTATTATTTAATAAATTTTTGGGATAGCTAATAGTAAATTACTAAACTTATAAATTATTTAATAATATAAATTAATTAAATTTTGTAAATTAAATTCACGATTATATATGTACTTGAATTTTAAATAGAATTAATGAGTTTACAACTACTTTAACAGAATTAGTTAAAAATAGTTATTAAAAATTTGGAGGATATTAATATGGTATGGGATGATGCACCATCACACGTTTGTAGAGGCGGTGACAAAAGGGCACTAAGTTTTTGCTGCCCTCCAGTGAAACCGTGTCCCATTTTATATGCCCTGGAAGACGCGGGTATCACACCTCAAGATTATATAGGTATTAAAGAAGAATTCGGAAAGAGAACTAGGTTAGGTGAAGGTGAAGGGACATGTTTTGGTTCACTTGTATGGTGTTGTAAGCCATCTAAGCCCTGTCCTTTAAGGGATATGGTCATGAGGCGTATTGACATGAGTACTGATGAGTTCCTGGAACTTAAAAAGCAACTTTCTGAAGAGCTAGTTGGAAAATCTGATTTTCTTGATGAAGATGGTGTAAAAGCACTGGCAGATACATTTAATGTTTCGGAGGAAGAAGCTTTAAGAGTGCTTAAAGAATGTGGCAACGATATTCGGACTGCCATGAAAGTTCTTAGAATGAAGAATAAAGAATAAATACATAATGTACTGCTACTATTTGACTTATATTGCCCAAAATGAATAATAATCACACTAGGAATATTATAGTAATTATAGCCACCTAGATTGGCCCAATGAGATGTATTTTAATAATGGAGATATTTATGACGTGGACTCCCATTTTTCTTAAAACTGACAAAATGAATGTCCTAGTATTAGGTGCTGGGGAAGTTGGGGAGAGAAGGGCGTCCCGTTTTATTCAAGCTGGTGCGGAGGTAATTGTTACTGGGGGAAAGATTTCAGATAATCTTCAAAAATTAGGTGCAGTGACCAAACCACTTAACGAGATAGAAATTCTGGTCGAATGGGCAGATCTGGTTGTTCTGGCCAGTGGAGATGATGAAATGAATAATAAAGTTGCAAATCTTGCGGGGGAAAAGCTCTTAAATCGCGCCGATGCTCCTTTAGAAGGCAATGTCATTGTTCCCACTACATTTTCTATAGCTGATGCTCAAATATCTATATTTACTGGCGGAAAAAGCCCTTTAATGGCTAAAATTCTTAGAAAAAAGATACAGTCCATCATAACTCCGGATGATATACTAAAAATTGAATTACAAGATTATTCTAGAACTAAATTAAAAGAATGTATTGAAAATCAGAAGTTAAGGCGAGATTACCTTTATAAAATCTCTAATGATTCTGAAATCAATAGCTGCCTACAAAAAAATAATTTGGAAGAGGCCATGGTTTTGGTCAATTCTTTTATAAAAAAACTTGATGCCCCAGATTCAAAAATAAATAAACATTGCAGCATTTCTGAAAATCAAGATGAATCTTATAATAATCAGAGTTCTAAAAAAAATCAAAATTCTAAAAATATTGGGGAGGACTCTTTTTGATTTTAAATATTCGGGTTGACCATAAAACAGCAGATATCCAGACCATGGAAAACTCTATATCTTCTCTTGATGATTTATTCTATTATTTAAAATCAAATTATGCAGTTAAAGAATTCATTTCTATAAAAACTTGCAACCGTGCAGAGTATTATATTGTCAGTTCTTTTGACAATGATTCTAATTTTTGTAGTCTGGAGGATGATTTAACTTCTGGATCTTTTATTAAAGAGGGTTTGGTAATTGAAAAAGATCAAAATGCCATGGAACATCTTTTAAGACTATCTTCTGGCTTAGAATCAATGATTATAGGTGAAGATCAAATTTTAGGTCAAATACGGGATGCTAAAAGAAGAGGGATAAAAGAAGATACTTCGGGTTTAATTTTAAATACTATTTTTACTAAGGCCATTCATGTGGGTCAGGCTGTGCGGAAAAAAACTCAAATTAATCGAGGATGTGTTTCTATTGGTTCAGCAGCAGTTGAACTGGCAGAAGAAGTTCATGGAAATCTCAAATGTAAAAAAGTTCTAGTGGTTGGCGCTGGAAAGATGGGAACTCTGGTGGCCAAGGCACTGGTTGAGAAACATTTGAAGGCCATTGTGGTTGCCAATAGAACTCATGATCGGGCAGTTGAACTGGCCAAAGAATTGGGTGGATATGCCATTCATTTTGACCGTTTGATGGAATCTATGGCTGATGCGGATGTTATTATAAGTGCTACTGGCGCCCCTCATCCAATTTTAACTTACGAAAAAGTGAAGGATGCCGTACCTCCAGAGCGAAGAAAATCTTTAGTAATGGTTGATATTGCAAATCCTCGGGATATTGAAGATAAAGTGGCTGAATTAGGGGTTAAAGTATTTAATATTGACAATTTGCGTGGAATTGCTGATGAAAACCGTAAGATGCGAGAAGAAGAGGCTAAAGAAGCTGAAAAAATTGTTAAGGAAGAATTAACCCTACTTGAAAAGTCTCTTAAACACATTGAAGTGGAGCCATTGATTTCACAAATACGTCGTGAAATGGAATTAATTCGGATTAATGAAACTCGAAAAGCCATTAATATGTTAGGTGATCTCAATGGTAAAGAAAAAGTGGTTGAAAATCTTACCAAATCAGTGGTTGATAAAATCTTCTTTGATGTAGTTTCTAATATTAAACAAGCTGCTGAAAATCAAGATGATGAACTAATTAAAGCTTGTGAGCTTATTTTTAGACGAAATTAATATTTCATTTTGAAATTAATATTATAATTAGAATAATATTCAATTTTATTTTTAAAATTTTAATTGATATTTTTTATTTAATCAGAAATTAATTGATTATTTACAAGCTAGAATACTTACTTTAATAATTTCATTTTAATTATAACGATCCATAGTACCTAAAAAGCGACTAGTCAAAATAGCTAAATACGGTGCGATTATTATTTCTAGTATTGTACTACCCACGGGGTCCATATATCCCCTTATTTCATCTACCACAAATGGTTTCAATATCACGAATATGAGTGCGGTTAAAAAACACACTACTAAAAATTTTTTCAATCCAACATTCTTTATTTTTCTAAATATGCCTTTATAATCAAATGCTGATTTCAATTTACCTTTATTATGGGCCATATTCAGTATTGCTGCTTGTAAAATTATAAAAAATACGATTCCAATGACCAAGGAAAGTAAAAGGATTTCCAGTGGAAATTTTACAGAAATATCATCCTCCAAAGAGATCAATGTCAAGCCTGCGGAAATGACAAATAGCACTGCTGGAATGAGCATATACGTGCCAACTACTAAAGAATCTTTGAGCCCATGTGCAAATAATTGTAGTAGATTACTAAAAGGGGGTAATTTATCTGATCCATCTACAGAAGATTCTATTATTCTGAATAAGTAGCCCGCTTCTATGAAAACTAAAATAAAAAAGGCCACTAAAAATATGTAATTCAAGAAATCTGGCATTAACATTTCTGTAGTTTGATCTAATAGGTCTATATCCACGAATATTATTCCTAATAAGATAAACTTTGTCCAGTCTGAAGCTGCAAACTTACTGGCATCTAAAAATAGTTCCTTAATACGCATATAGTCATATTTATTTTAATGATAAATAATTTTATTCAAAAAAAAATATGAAATTCAATTTAAGCTAATTCAAAATTAATTAATTATAAAATAATTTATAGGTAATATTTAATTCAAAAACTTTTCAAATAAAGTTAAAAAAGAATAAACAGATGTGAAAATAATTGTTTTTAAGAGTATGTTTAAGCAAACATTCCCTTAGGTTCGTTCTTTTCAGTCTGGTAATTCTTAAGAGCGTATTCCACGTGTTTCATTTCAACTACATCTTCATCATCAGATATTGCTTTGTGAAGAGAATTTTTTAATAGTTTTTCTTTAATATCTCTTCCAGACATTCCTTTGGATAGTTGGGCCAGCTTTTCCACAGAAACCTTTACTTCTAGAGGCATGGAATCAATGTTGTTTTTTATTATTTCCTTTCTTTCGTCTTCTTCAGGAAGTTTAAATTCGATTTCCTCTTCAAATCGGCTCCTAATTGCATAATCCAAAACTGATGGGTTATTGGTGGCACCTATGGTAACTACACCGTAGTTTTGCTTTATACCGTCCATTTCAGTTAAAAGTGCATTAACAACTTCCGAAACATCTCCTCGCAATGATTGGTATTTTCTATCCAGGCCTACAGCATCAATTTCATCAATAAATATCACTGAAGGTGAATTTTTAGCTGCAATATCGTATAATTCGTGTATCTGTCGGGCACCATCACCTACATGATCTCCAATAAGGGTAGTGGCCTTAATGAGGTATAATGGAACTTTAAGTTCGTTAGATAAGGATTTAGCCAGCATAGTTTTCCCAGTACCTGGTGTTCCAAAAAATAGGACGTTTCTAGGGGCCCATTCTTTGAATTTTTCAGGGTCTTTTAGATACTTCATTATGATTTTGCATTTAGTTTTGGCTTGTTCTTGACCTACCACGTCATCTATTTTAAGCTTAGTTTCTATTTTCTGTATGTCATCGGACTCTTTTAAAACATCAACCAGAAGTATAGATGTATTTTGAGTTATCTTTGACTGGTCAGGGTGTGCTTTAATAACTTTAAAAGCATAATCTGGCAATAATTTCTGATCAAAAAGATAAGATCCTTCTTTAGCTGTAAATCCTTCCCACTGCTCCTGTGCATATAACTCAAAGAGTTCTTTATCAAAAACTTCTATTTTAGGAGTTTCTACTAAATTACAAATGAATGGATAACCCACAGGTTGTAATACAACCACCTTAGCCTCTATTCTAGGTTCCTGAGAGGCAATTAATGATTTGCTTGCTGTTACATGAGGATCGTAAACTATAGTGCTAAGTTTCACTTCAACCCCTTAAATTTAACAAATATCGATATAACTCTTTTAATGTATACAGCATTCAA
>CAYUFT010000041.1:0-17752 GCA_964444115.1 uncultured Methanobacteriaceae archaeon | reverse complement strand
TTTAAAAGCGGAAAGTTTATATGGAATTATAACAATTGCAATATACCGTGTGTTATATCGTTAAGTCCAGTAGCCTATTAAATAATAGGTGTCCAGGAAATCAATCCTCCAAAATGATTTAGCCGGAAAATAAAAAAAATAGCTCTTCCGAGGTGCTAATATGTGTAGCTGCGAATAAACAAATAATAAAAACATATAAAACACAAATCTAGATAACTCCAAGCTCTAAGAGGTGTTAATATGTGTAGTTGCAAATAAATTTTACTTAATAACACTCTAACAATAAAATTTACCAATAAAAATAAAATAAGGAGCAGATAAAAAGGGATTAAAATAAGTCAAACCTAAACATCTAATATAAAAAAATAAACCTAAACAACCATTGATTACCAAAATTAAATAGATAAAGAATTTAAATAATTAATTAAAGGAAAGCCCCACCAAGGTGTAAAAATGTGTGAATATTGTTGATGAAAAATAAAAAGCGAAAATAACTTCGGCCCAGCTTAAAAGAGCGTCATCCTAAAAGCCTGGGCAAAATATACCTAACAAACTTTCTAAATGTGTCACCATAGAAAGATTGCCTTGTACAACTAATAAACCTGAAGTCATCCGGGTTTATTAGAAAAAATTCAAAAACCCTCCAAACCTAATTTTGGAACTGCGTCGATATTCTAACCGGAGATAAGTTGTTTTCAATAGAACCACCACCATATATCTCCGGTTAAAGAATATTAAAAATGTTAATTTTTTAAATAAAAATAGATTAAATTAGAATATTATCTTATTTTAAAGGATTTTAACAAATCATATTATTGAATCCTGTTATCAAGTTAGTTAGATTAAATTTATTGATTATTTTTAATAAGTTTATTATTTTATTATTAGATTTTCTATCCAATCCTAAAATGCACCTAAAATAAATACTTTGAGTAATAAAATATAGGTTAAGAGGTGCTTTTATGAAGTCTGATTTACTGCCAATAGTTTTAATTATAGTTATACTGGCCATTGTAGGTGGAGGTATTTTTTATTTCTACGCCTGGACCAGTGATTTTGACCAAGGCGATGTCTTTTTCCAGATACCCGGCGGATGGTCCCAGAACCAGGCCGTGGGTGATTTTAATAATACTGTTTTTTCTCAAGTAGTTTATACCCAACAAATAAAAAATGCGTCCGGTGCTGATCAAGAAGCATTTATAATAGTTCAAATGCAAAAAATTGGTGGAACTGGGTTTAATGCAACTAGTTTACAGGTTTCTATACTGAATTCATCCAATTCTTCCGTTAGTAACCTGAAAGTAAATGATTACAATGTAATGCAATACACTAGAAATGGTCCAACTGTAGCCAATAAAATCGCTACCATTGACAGTGGAAACTATATGTACATAGTTGAGTATGTATGTCCTCCATCAGTCGCTAATCAGACCGAAGAAGCTTATTCAAACATTTTGAAAACATTAAAAATTTCAAAATAGTGGGAAAATAGAATAAATAAGCTATAATTTTAGTTAAGGCCATGGAGTATGATAGCAAAAATGGAATAATATTAAAAATTTTTAGTAATTTACTTTAAATAAAAAATTACACATATTAGGTATAATTACAAAAATAAATTATATTATACATTATTCATACTACAAATCCAATATTAGGAGGTGATTTTATAAATATAGAAGAGAAAGTAGTGGAGGAAGAACAATTAGCTCTAATAAATCACAGAGGGCCCCCAGAAGATATGATGAATCTCATGAACGAATTATCAGCTTGGGCTGAAGATAGTGAAATCCAGGTTTCTGGACCTCCCTTTGCTATTTACTATACTATGCCTCAAGATACTGCAGAAGAAGTGACTTATGATATAGGCATTCCTGTAAACGGAGAAGTTCTGGGTAATGAAAAAATTGTCATAGCGACCATTCCTGAACATAAGGTCATTTCAGCCACATACAAAGGACCATACAGTGATTTACCAGACGTTTATAAGGCCATGGTAGAGTTTGTAATGATGAATAAATACGATGTTATTGGTTCACCAAAAGAAATATATTACAACTCTCCCGAGGACGTTTCAGCCAGTGAACTATTGACTGAAGTCCAATTCCCAGTTATTAAGATGGGATAAGTAATTAAAAAAAGTAAAATAAAATATTTGGGATTAATAGCATTAATTAATCCTATTTTAATTAATTTTTTATATTCATTCTATTCTTTATTCTACAATTACCTCAATTCAAAGCAGTGTTAGCTATTTCCTTAAATGAATCAGCAATATAATCTATTTGCTCTTGACTCATACCATAAGCACTGCATTTGAACCATTCGGTCTGGCCACGCTTTATTCCCACAATTTTACGTTTTTTCAACTCTTCATAAAGGAAAAATCCTCTTCTTGAGTGTTTTTGAGCAATTTCATGGAAAAATGGTGTTTCAAATCTCACCAGATCATGATTAGTTGGTCGCACACCCACTTGCACCACACCATCAATTTCCTCCATTTGTTCTACAAAATTTCTGGCCTTTTGGACTTCATCGTCCCATTTACTTACTCGTTCAACTAAATGAGGCAATGATGCCATTAAGGTGGCCACCGGAGCGCCCCTACTGGTACATCCAAGCATCTCAATTTCCTTTTTTTGATGTCTGGAAGACCTTTCAAGAAGTTTATCTGCCCATTCTTCTTTCATCCCTAAAACACCAATAGGGCCTGATGCGGCCATACTCTTATGACCACTTCCCACTACAAAATCGACATTTAGTTCTTTAGCATCAATAGGTAGCCTTCCCATGGAATAAGCACAGTTTAAAATCAGAGGAACACCAGCATCCTGACATATTTTTCCGATTTTTTTAGCATCAGTTAAATTCCCATAATTACCATCAACATGAGTCAATAGTGCCAGTTTTATTTCTCCTTTCTCATCAATAGCCTTTTCTAGAATTTCCCCATATTTTTCAGGAGTTATTTCGAATTCAGGGCTCCCATTACTTGGAACCTCAATCATATTTAAAGAATTACGCTCTGCCGCCAGGTGAGTGGTATAATGAGCATTTCCATCCACTACAATGGTGTCCCCTTTATCACATAAAGCATGCATAACCGCAAATTTACCTTCCCTTGCCCCATGAACGGTTCTCACTGCATCAACATTAATAAATTTAGCCAGATCTTCTAAAAATCCGCCAATGGATGGTTTAGCAATTTCATCTAATCGTCCAGCACAGTAATCACAGACACTGTATCCATCACCAAAATCATAGAGTGCCTCTCTAGCCGCTGCCGAAAGAACTCCTCCCCTTTGAAGAGGGTTTAAGTTCAGATTTTCCCGTTCCACACTCCGAGTAAGGCCATAATTTTGACATTCCATGTTATCACCACTATTTAAACAATTTAATTTAGTTAATTATAATAAAATAATTAATTCTAGGATTAAACTCTGATAAGTATATAATCCTTAATTAACCAACAACCCGCAAATCGTGAGCCATGATCTTAGGTATTACAAATGAACCATACTGCCTCACGGGGGATTTAATTTTCTCAGCTGATTTTAAAGAGTCGAAAATGTTTCCAGAGAGCATTGCTTTCTTGACCGGGGCCTTTATTTCACCATCTTTGACTATAAAAGCATTGTTGGCTTCCACTGAGAAATCACCAGATATAGGGTTAGCCGTGTGTGCTCCTAAAACATCAGTCACTAAAATAGCGTCTTTTAATTCAGATAAATCCCTTTGTTTTGTAAATTCTAAAACCAGGTTACTTGGACCTACAGATGGAGTTTCTGCAAAGGAGCGACTACCATTTCCAGTACTGGAAGTTTTTCCTTTATGGGCAGTGTATAGATCATATATAAATCCTTTTAAAATACCATTTTCAACTAAAGTCGTTTTTTCTGACGGAGTTCCTTCCCCATCACAGCGAGATGATAAAAGTCCATTTTCCAAGGTACCATCATCGAATATACTTACATTTGGAGAAAATACTTCTTCACCTACTTTATCTGCTAATATAGATCTGCCTCTTTGAACATTATCTGCATTAATAGCACTGACGAAAGTCCCTAAAAGGCCTGCAGCAGCATGATAATCCAGTACAACATCCATGTCCCGGGTTTCTACAGATTCTCCACCAATAGAATCTTTAGCAATTTGACATACTTGTTTAGCTAGTTTTTCCGGATCAATATCCATAAAACAGGAAGATACCGAATCATACGCTGTTGATTTTTCCCCATCTTTTTCAGCATTCACTGCAATGTAGCCGCCAAAGCCCGTGGAAATATTTTTGCATTCCACACCATTAGAATTTAAAATAAAGGATTCTGCAAGACCGGTGGAAAATCCACCCGAAGTAGGTTCGCATTTTTCCTCCATTACACTATCTAACATGGATTGGGCGAAATTTATGGCGTCTTCCACTTCCATAGAATTAAATTTTGAATCATAAGTTCCTTTAATGTTCGAATAATTCCCAGTATCTGCTAGAACAAAGTTTTCATCCTTTTCATTAGCTTTTGAATTAGAAACAGCACGTTTAACCGCACTTTCAATTTCTTCAAGATCAGAAGTGTATGAAAATCCCATTTTACTGTCAATAATGACTCTTATTCCCAATCCCAGTGTTGAGTCTTCTTTAGCAAAATCTATATGGTCTAATTGTAAGTCTAATTGAAGTGATTGTTCCTTTTCAACGAATATTTCAACTATATCCGCATATTTTTGGGCCTCTTTAAGGGCCTGCTCAGCTATACTTTCCATCATCTCTTAAAACTCCCTGATTGAATTATAATCTAATAAATCCAAAAATCAATGGTCCACAATTATTAGAACTATGAATGCCCCTTGGAATAAATAATTTCCATTATACTTCTTTAATATAAACGTAAATATGAACTTACTATTATATTTCTTTAATATACTTCTTTAATTTATTATGTTAATTAATATGATTTATTTATTTGAAACCTTATTTTTATTTATAATAAATTTTAAAAGTAATAATTTAAATAGCCTTATTTATTCAAATAAACTAGAAAATTTCAGTTTAGCATAAATAATAATTAATAAAATTTATTAAGATAAATCAGATAATGCAAATCGTTCAATGGCCTCGGCCACACCATCACCATGTGGTTTTTTAGTTACATAATCCGCAATTTGTTTTAATTCAATATCAGCATTGGCCACAGCCACTTTATGGCCTGCTACCTTTAAAAAGTCGATATCATTTTCACTGTCCCCAGCAGCCATGATATTTTTTGTTTTAATGCCTAATTCATTGGCCACAATTTCCAGGGAAGAACCTTTATTTACCATGGGATCGGTTAAATGAAGAGCGAATTTAGTATCATATATTTCCACATCTTGACCCTTTAAAACATCTTTAATTATATTTTCAGATATATTTCTAAAAAGAGCTATTTCAGATACTCTCATTTCAGAAAAAGGAACTCTTTCCACTTTTTCACGGGTTTCAACTTGAGTTTTTAAGAAATCATAAGCATTTTCCGCCTTTTTAATATCACCTAACACCTTCATCTGGCCATGTGAAAGAATTACACCGCCATTTTCAGCTACCAAGCCACCACTTGTACCTAAGAATACAGAAACTGCTCGGGTGAAACATAAAATATTGCCTGTGACTATAATAACTGGTATTCCAGCATTTTCTGCTTTTCTAATGGCCTCAATGGCACTTATACATACCTTACGAGTGTGATCAGTTATAGTTCCATCAATATCTAAGGCAATGGCTTTAATAGAGTTCATTTTTTTCTCCTGTTTATTTAGATGAATTAAGAATGTTAGAGTTAAAAAGTCAAAAATAAAAACAGGTTATTTTAAAGAAGTTTTTAAAGATTTAATTGAAATATAAAATTTATTTAAGGGAGCTGTAGCGGTAAGCAATGTTACAAGTACCTTCTTTAGAAACCATACAAGCTCCAATTGGCTTTGTAGGTGTGCATTCTTCCTTAAATAACTTACATTCTTCTGGTCTAGCGACACCCCTGAGAATAGGGCCACATATACAACCAGTAGGTGCTTCTTTTACTCTTTCAACTTTTATGTCAAATTTTTCGCGAGCATTAAACTGGGAGAACTCATCTCGAACTTCCATCACTGAGTCAGGAATTTCTGGAAATCCTCTCCATTCTCTACTAGTTATATAAAATACATCGTCCAAAGCTTGCTGAGCCTTTAAATTACCTTCTTCCCGGACAGCTCGCTTGTATTCATTTTGGACTTCAGCCTTTCCTGCTTTAATCTGTCTCAGTATCATGTAAACCGCCATTAGAATGTCCAATGGATTGAATCCTGCGACCACTTGAGGTATTCCATATTTTTCAGAAAATGGTTCGTATGGTTTGGTTCCTATAATAGTAGAAACGTGTCCTGGTTCTATAAGTGCATTTAAGTTCACTTCCCCCGATTCAATCAAGAATTGGAGTGCCGGTGGAATTAATCTGTGGCAGGAAAGTATAGAAAAGTTTTCTGGTGGTCCGGCTAATAATTCTGAAGCCGTGGTGGGAGCCGTGGTTTCAAATCCAGCTGACATGAACACTACTTCATTTTCCAGTTTTTGAGCAATTTCCACTGCATTATTTACCCCATATACTATTCTGACATCGGCCCCATCTTCTTTGGCCTCAGCCAGTGAGCTTTCAGAACCTGGAACTCTGAGCATGTCCCCGAAGGTAGTTATTGTTACTCCCTTCTCGGCTAGTTGAAGACATTCATCAATTTCACGAGCAGGTACACAGCAAACTGGACAACCTGGCCCAGCCACTACTTCTACTTCTTTAGGTAGTAGTGTTCTGATTCCGTGATGCATTATAGTGTGTTCATGAGACCCGCAAACGTGCATTATTTTTACTGGTTGGGAGATTTCTTCAATCCTTCCCACAATTTCCCTGGATAAGTTTTTCATGGATTCACCTTACTTATTTCAATTATAATAAAGAGGATAATTAATTAGGCCCAAAAGACTCAGATAATCCTCATCAATTGATTGAATATTTATAAAGAATTCTTAATTGATTTAATTATAGTTATGCTATATGCTAATTGAGTAAATAAGTTTATACAAAATAAGCTGAGATATTGATTAAAATTTAATTTTTTATTATGATATGAATATATTAATCCTATAATCTTTTAATTAAAAATTTAAAAAACAGCCATTAAAATCTATTGACAAAAACAAGCAATTCAAAAGAATTTTCTTAACTCAAAAAAATAAAAAAAGTGGGTTTTACCCCGAAATCAATCTTTTCCTTTGGGCATTACTATTCCTGCGACTATAGTCAATACTGCAATTGCCAGTAAAGCTAATGGAGCTCCTGTATCTTGCATAGGGACGTTTTTACCCGAACCATTGGTTCCATTAGTTCCATTCCTAATCACATCAACAACAGATGAAGAGCTATTAGTTCCTGGATTAACTGAACTTGAACCAACAGTTGCAACATTTACCCAAACACCGGCCTTAATAGTTTTAGCTACAATGTTAAGAGTTGCACTGGAACCATTTGAAAGATCACCAATAGTCCATAATCCATTAGCTGGATTGTAAGAACCCATACTGGCCACTGAAGAAATATATTGGAATCCATCAGACAATACATCCAGTACAAATGCACCTATTGCGGTATCAGGGCCTTTATTGTTAACAGTTAAGGTAAAGATTACATTTTTACCTGCTTTGACTTTTGAAGGATTTACTGTTTTTTGAATAGTCAAATTTGCAGTTGTTGGTACGTTTATAGTAGCATTGGCTTCGTTAGCATAGTTGGTCATGGTTCCGGTTGCATTTACTAGCGCGGTTATGTTCAGAGTTTGGTTTGTGCCATTTAATAATGTTCCTACATCCCATATTCCCGTTGTGGAGTCGTATATTCCTTGTGAGGACATATATGAAACAAATACTAATCCATTTGGTAAGTTATCAAATACTTGCACACCTGATGCATCATTTGGTCCATTATTATGTGCTGTTACAGTGAATATAATTGTACTTCCATAGTTTGGAGTGGAGTTGTTCACTGTTTTTGATATTACCACGTGAGAGTGTGCTGGTATGTCTAATTGTGCGCTTGCATTACCATATGGTGGTCCTTGTGGGTATTGTGGGTTGAATGTGTTTTGTGCTGTTTGGAATACAATATTATTTAGTGTGGTATTAGCTACGGTTATCTGTCCAGGTATTGCTATCCAAACTGTAGATCCTACAGAAACAGGCCCAAAGTCCGATCCAGGCCATGTTATGGGCATATTATTCCAGCTTCCAGAATCTATTTTCCATTGATAATAACTACTCGGTGCGAATCCTGCAGGTAGAGTATCGCTTAGAGTGATTATAGCATCACTTGGGCCGTTATTTGTTGCACTGAAGACTATCCAAACGTAATCCTGGTACTGTGCAGTAGTTATTGGTGCTCCATCTTGGGTTGCTCTCCACTCTTTATTAAGAGTAAAGATAGATGCTGAAGGTACATTTATAGTTTCGTTGTCTTGGCTCCAGGGCAATGGATCAAAAGTTGTCTGGTTAGTCACGCTAGCCCAGTTGGTTATAGTTCCTACTCCAGTCACGTTGGCTACTATGTTCAGGAATGCTGAGGTACCGTTTAATAATGTTCCTACATCCCATATTCCAGTATTTGAATTATATGTTGTTCCTGGTGTAGATGTAAATGAAACATAGGTCAATCCAACAGGTAAAATGTCTGTTACTTGCACACCTTGAGCATCGTTTGGTCCAGTATTTAGTGCTGTGATGGTGAAAGTCACTAAACTCCAATAATCTGGCGTTGGATTGTTCACTGTTTTATTTAGTACTACGTGTGCAGCTTCAGCTACAGTTACATTGGCAGTTGCATTGTTATCTTCGGGGTGTGGATCAAAGGTTGTTGAGGTTACATTCACGAAATTGGTTATTAATCCGGTAGCATTTACTATGGCAGTTATATTTATTGTTATAGATTGTTCATGTCCCAGGGTTCCTAAATTCCAGGTGTATATGTTCCCTATTACTGAAGATGGTACTGGTGTTGAGGATACAAAAATCAGCCCACTTGGTAATACATCTGTGACCAATACATCTTGAGCATCATCTGGCCCGGCATTGAAGACAGTCACCGTAAAGTGGATGGTATTTCCATAATTCGGTGTTGGTTCGTCAACTGTTTTACTGATTGTGAGGTCTGCTGCAGGTTCATATGGGTTTTGGACGAAAAGTTGTATTAAGTCCTGGTTGTTTAGTGGGTTAGGGTCGAATTCAGTTCCAGTGACATTGGCGTTGTTGGTTATGGTTCCAATGAATGTATTATTTACGGTGGCGTTAAAGGTAAGAGTCACTATTTGATTGAGTGTTAGAGTTCCTATGTTCCATATTCCAGTAAGAGGATCCCAACTTCCCTGACTGGGAGTTGCGGCACCAAATGATGCTATTCCAGTGGGTATGGGATCGTATACCACTACGTTATTTGCGGTGTTGGGTCCGAGATTTGTAACTGTTAAGGTAAAGGTCACGTTTTGTCCAGAGGTTAGGCCTTGTGTTTGGTTGGCGGTTTTTATTATTGCCAAGTCTGCAGCAGGTATTAAATTGTTTACTGCAGTGGCGTTATTATTAAATGTTCCATTAAGATATACATTCACCGTGTTGGTAAGGGTATCCGGAACTGGGGCATTTATATCAACAATACCTCTTATCCAAAAATTAACAGTCTGACCAACAGCAAGATTTCCAAGAGCTATATTCTGTCCTGAGGTGTACGGATTCCAGACAACATTGTTCAGAGAGTATTCTACTCCACTAGTTAAAGCTGAAGGAATAATGTCCGTGAAGCTTACATTCCAAGCAGTATTGGGACCATTATTTTTTAGAATTATGTGGTAATCTAACAAACTACCCGGCCAAATTGGCTCAGGAGTTCCTTCTTTGGTCACATTAAGATCTGCTGGGAAGTCGACTAATGGTATGGGTAATGTTAAGTTTCCAGTGTTATTATGTGGGTCAGTGAAAGTAATGTTAGCTACTAAGTTGGTAGGAATGTTGAACCCGTTCTTAATTGACATTAAATTGTAACTTACATTCCAGCTTTGTCCTTGTCCTAGACTTGGTATAAACCAAGTTAAGGTTCGGGTACCATCTGGGTTTAAAACATTGGTTGTTGGGGCAATGGTAGCTCCTACATAGGTCATGTAGTTGGGTACAACATCGGTGATTGTGATATTTTTAGCCTGAGTGGTTATACTTTGGAATATCTGGTTATAGATGCTGTCTATGACCGAGGCATTATTAGCAAAATAATATTGCGGCACGCCATTAATAACAGATGCCATCTGTGTTAATACCGCGGTATTAACGTCCGGTCCCAAACCTATAGTATATACATTGTATCCCAGATTTTTAGCCTGAGTGGCGAAAAATATAGCCCTCTGATTAGGAGTGCTTGTAGCGTTACCTCCTGCATTAAAGTCTCCATCTGTTAGTAAAATGATGTTCCTTTGATTAGCTGGAAGTGAGGATAAGCTGAGTATATTAATAGAGGTTTGCATTGCCAGTGCACCATTTGTTGTTCCTCCAGGAGTATTCTGGTTCACTACATTAATGGCCTGAGGGAAGTTACTGGTTAAACCTTGTTGTTGGTTTATTATATTCGCCCAATTAACCACGCCCACTTTATCGGTGTTATTGTTCATTTTGTTTATGAAATTGATGGTTCCAGTTTTTCTAAGACCGGTAGGATCACTAGTACTCATACTTCCAGAAGCGTCTATGGCAAAAACCACATCAGCAGGAAGTCGGGTTGAATCACTGGATCCATTCACTTCTATGTTAACCGTGGCTGTATCAACCCCAGTTACCTGGGCTGTTTTATTTGCTTCTACCGGCTGGGCAAATACCGATCCGGCCATAAAAAGCACCATTACTACCATAAATAAACTCATTATGATCAATTTCTTTTTCACTTTCCCCCCCCTTTTCAAATTTTTTTTCAATTTTTCACCTCCTTTATATTGCGATTAATACAGAATATATAGACTTAAGAAATATAAATATTTATTTATCATGTTTTTTTCTATAGTGACCAATAATTTTTAACATATCAACTTTTTAATTGAACAATTTTATAATAAATTTATAAATCATCTAAAAAATATCTAATTTAGAGTAGAGCAATATTAATAAAATTCAATCAAATTCAAGAACAAATTAATAAAAACCCCATATAAGGCCAATATACTTGTATTAAAAATAGAGTTCTGGCCAATAGAACCATCCCATGCACATAATTGTACATTATGATAATTCTCGAGAAGAAATAAGAGAAAAATTTCATATTTAAAGAAATAATGTGGGAAATACTGAAAAAATGGTCAAGTTCGTCATATGTAGATTTAACGAACATGTGGCAAGGAAAAACACGAAATATAATACTATAAAATATATTACTTAAAGGAGATTCTAGTATGAAATTTGATGTTGCCTCCCAAGATCGTATTGACTTAGGGTACTAAGAAAAGATCTAGAAAAATCAACTCTAAAAGCCTATCTTAATAGCTTTAAAAACTATTGTGAATTAATTGGTAAAACACCAGATGAACTTATCTTGGAAACAGATGCTGAAGAGGAAAAGGGTATTAATTGAGGGATAGGAAGATTAATCTTTATTTTTTAAAATTTAAAAGAAAGCTAGGCTACTCTTATTATTTTTCTCCAGGAAGGCCAGGAGCAGTAATTTTATAGCAGTTTTTTATCTATAGACAGCCTATATATATTAGTAATTCTTAACTTCTAATTATGAAGAACAACATCTTCAACAAGTATAATTAGATTCATAAGATTTTGATTAGATATGAGAATTTCAAGCCACATAAATATTTAATTAATATTTTTAAAATAAGAAGATGATGATATGACATACGTAGATGATGTATTAGAAGAGCTGAAGAGAAAAAATCCTTATGAACCAGAGTTCATACAGACTGCAACTGAGATTTTAAGATGTCTTAATGTAGTGTTTGAAAGGCATCCTGAATTTCAGGAAGCAAAGATTTTAGAAAGATTTTTAGAACCTGAAAGAGTGGTGATGTTTAGAGTACCGTGGGTTGATGATAATGGTGAAGTACAGGTGAATCGAGGTTTCCGTGTTCAGTTCAACAGTGCACTCGGCCCATATAAGGGAGGGCTTCGTTTTCATGAGTCGGTTAATTTATCGATTCTTAAATTATTAGGAGTAGAACAGATATTAAAAAACAGCCTTACAGGCATGTCAATTGGGGGTGCAAAGGGTGGAAGTGATTTCAATCCAAAAGGCAGATCCGATGCTGAGGTTATGAGATTCTGCCAGAGTTTCATGATTGAACTTAGTAATTATATAGGGCCTGATGTTGATGTCCCTGCTGGGGATATTGGTGTGGGTTTAAGAGAAGTGGGTTACCTATTTGGGCAGTATAATAGAATTACAAACCGGCATAATTGCGTATTAACCGGAAGTGGAATAGAATATGGTGGATCTCTTGTAAGAACAGAAGCCACAGGTTATGGCCTTATTTATATATTGGAAGAAGCTTTAAAAGCAAGGGGAGAAATTTTGGAAGGTAAAAAGATAATAGTTTCTGGTTCAGGAAATGTGGCCATATATGCAGCTGAAAAGGCTATACAACTTGGAGCAACACTTATTGCTATGTCTGACTCAAAAGGTTATATTTATAACGAAAATGGAATATCTATTCCATTTGTAAAACATATCAAAGAAGAACAAAGAAAATGTATCTATGAATACTTAAATGATTTTCCTGATACCATCTATAAAGAAGGAAGTAACGGTCTTTGGAATATAAAATGTGATATAGCTCTTCCCTGTGCTACTCAATATGAGTTAGATGAAGATTCAGCAAGAAAACTTATTAATAATGGAGTTAAATATGTTGCAGAAGGAGCAAATAAGCCATCAACTCCCGAAGCTACTAAATTATTCTTAAAATCTGGATTAATGTTCTTACCAGGAAAAGCAGCTAATGCGGGAGGAGTTACAACCAGCGTACTAGAAATGGCACAAAGAAGCTCAAATATGCACTGGTCATTTGATGAGGTTGATTCCCGATTAAAAAGAACCATGGTTGACATATATAGAAATATTGATCAAATGGCAAAAGAATATGGATTTGAAGGCAACTATGTAGTTGGAGCCAATATTGCAGGATTTATTAAAGTTGCAAAGGCAATGCTAGCTCAGGGAATTGTCTAATAACTATACATATTCAGTTATGAGTAAGATACTTATAAATCATATATAATTTATTAGTTGCAGAAGCTTTCCAATAAAACAAGGATTTGAAACTTTACTTCAAAATCACCGTGCTCATGCGAGTGACTTTTTAAAAAGTTCCACATACCTTTTTACCACCTATTAAACACCACAAGAAATGCTTGGAAAATACGTCTGTTTCAACAAACCCTATTTCTTTTAACCAATCTAATTGTGCTAAAAATGATTCATGGATATCGTCCCCTTCCTTTTTGGGTTTATCAATATCATCAACATTTCGCTTTTTCCAATTGTTGAATTGATCCATCCATTTAAGATAAGTATCTTTATCATCATCTGAAAGCTGTTTTTTTTGTTTATTGGCGTGATATACCCAGTAATGAAGGTTTTTTATGTAGGCGTATTCATTAACAGTTTTCATTTCATCGATATTGAAAAACCAGCCTTCTTCTTTTAATGTACCATAACATTTTTTATAAAGCTCCTTTTTATTCTCGCTGGATAGATGATGAATTGCCGATGAAGAAGTAATTACCGTGGGGGCTTCACTAATTTTTGATTCCCAATTTCCAGAAAAATCAGACTTTATAAAAGTAACACTGTCATCGTATTTTCTTAATCTTTCTTTTGCAACCTGTATGAAATCGTCAGAGTAGTCTAAATAATAGCATTTTGAATCAGTAAATTCATTTAATACTTTTTCCAGGAAGATACCACTTCCGGCCCCTAAATCTAAAAGAACTATTTCTTTAATATCTTCAAATTTTAAAATGTTTATTAAAGTATCCTGTAGAAAATCATATCCTGGAACTAGCATCTGGCACATCTGGTTGTAGGCATCTGCCATTTTCAATGAATGAAAACGGTCTTTATCTCTCTGTTTCATATAAAACCTCCATTTTGATTTTTTTGAAAATTCTCTATTAAATTATCATTATACTATTGATAACAATCACAAAGATATTCATGATTTATATCCAATGAAGAATAGTCTTTTAAATGGGAACAAAATATTACCGTCCTTTTGTGAGGGATAGGCCTTTGTAATTTCTTTAAATATATCATGTTCAAACTCAATTTTTTCTTTTTCATTATCAAGCTTATCCAGGAACGGTCTTATTCCTGCACTTTTAAGCATTTCAACAATATACTGGTGTGATGGCATTATATGGATGTAGGATGTTTCCCATATGTCTATAGATTTTGTTTTTTCTGACAGGAGATCATAGTAAAAACCACTGGATTGAAAATTAAAAACATTATTAGCTCCTCTGGTTTGTTCCTTCCACTTTTGTTTTAATAAAACATTTTCTATAGCATTACTGGCGGGCATGGTGTGGAATAATGGAATTTGCATTGCAAGAGCACCCTTTTCTTCAAGCATATCAAAAAAGTTTTTTATTAGTTTTTCTTGATCTTTAATCCATTGAATTGTTGAGTTTGAAAATATAACATCATATTTATCATTTTTTTCCATTTTAGTGGCATCTTCAATTTGCCATTCCATTTTAGGATAACTTTTCTTTGCTGATTTTATCATTGAGGCTGAATTATCAATTCCTACTATTTTGCTTTCTGGCCACTTTTTAAAAAGAACTTGGGTGCTATTTCCTGGCCCACAACCTATATCGATTATTTTTTTTGGATTATTTACATTTATATTCGCTGCAAGATCTATTGCAGGTCTTGTTCTCTCTTCATTGAACTTTAAATAAAGTTCGGGGTTCCAATCTTTTCTATTCATAACTAATCTCCTTTTCAACATTATTTTTTTACATTTTATTAGTTTTATAAAACTAACTATATAGATAAAAAAAATTACATGTTTGAGGTAATTTTATCTACAATTTTAATGAATTCTTCAGCTTCGTCTGGATTTAAAATCTCTAAAATCTGTTTAATCATGTTTTCATGGAATTGCGTGTGTATGTCCATTATACTTTCTCCTTTCAATGTGAGCTGGAGAAAATACTGGCGTTTATCGGTACTTGACTGAACTTTGGTCACAATTCCTTGATCGATAAGCTGATTAATGGCTATAGAAACGGTAGATTTTTTTACTTCAAGCATTTTTGCTATTTCTGAAACGCTTGTATCGTTGTGTTTATAGATTAATTCGACATAATATAGTTGTCTCAAAGTAAAATTCTTTAAATCTCCGCTTAGAATCTTCTTTTGGAATTTTTCCATAAATGTGCTTAATTTATCCATAGATTCTACCAGTTCAAGTTCGTGATTCATACTCCACCCCAATATATAGTTTTATCTAACTAACTATTATAAATGTTTCCATTTTCGTAGCTTCTTTTTTTAAGGAAAAATAAATTGATTACTAAAAACTATAAGTTTTCAAACAGTTCTAAGGTATTGTAAACTTGTTTTATTACATGATCTAGCGATTAAAAAAAAAATTTGGGAGTGGGATGTAAAATCCCATTATTCCTTTTTATGGGTGTATATAAATCCACTTACAACCATTAAAAATGCCAGGATTACTCCAGTTAATGGAATTCCAGTGTTTTGCATTCCCACGGTGTCATATGATGTAGTGGTTGATGCGTTAACAGGTGTGTTATTGGTATTGTTGGTATCGTTTCCAGGATTAGATTCTGGTCCTTGAACAGCGTAGAGATAATTGATTCCATCACTGTATACCCCAAAGTAAAGAGTACCCTCGCTAGATAGAGCTCCAGAAGTACTTGGATTAACTGCTAATGACCATTTTTTGGTTCCATCCGGGTTTAAAGCATAGAATGTATCTTTGCCACCACCATCACCAAAGTAAATGGTTCCATCTGCACCTATTACTGGATTTATACTGACTTGACGAACAGTGGTGAAACTCCATTTAAGTGTTCCATCCGGATTAACGGCATACAAAATACCAGGATACTCATCATTCTCTTGGAAAGAACCTCCTACATATATAGTACCATCTTTAGATACTGAAGGAGCTGTTTCAAAATAAGTAGAATCTCCTTTTTCAGCCGTATATTGCCATTTAAGTGTTCCATTTGGGTTTATTGCATATAATTTGCCATTGTCACCTGCTAAGTAGATAGTTCCATCATTAGCCACTGCGGGATGAAATCTTACTCCGCCATTAAATTGGTAAACCCATTTTATAACTCCATTCTGATCCAGGGCACATAATTTAACTGTGCTGTCAACATAAGACGAATAGTGGTATATAAAATAGATAGTTCCATCTAGAGCTATAGCTGGAGATGGTATATTATTACCATACTCTCCTTCGGAAACAGCATATTCCCATTTTTTAGTGCCTTCTGGGGTTAATGCGTTTAATTTAGCATGCCAACCTTGTTGGTAATAACTGCTGCTGAAGTAAATAGTTCCATCAGTCCCTAATGCTGGAGGTCCACTCATGTAGACTGTTGACGCTTCGTTGAGGATGTATTTCCATTTTACAGTTCCATCAGGATTAAAGGCATACACCATACCGTAAGTCCGAGTATTATCATAGAATCCACCAGTAATATAAATGGTACCATCAGCTGTAATGGCTGGAGATCCCTCAAATGAACTGTAACAGTTCTCATTCAGGATTCCATCTAAAATGGTATAATTCCATTTTTTGGTTCCATCTGGATTCAATGCATATAAATTAGCCAGATAATTTGTACTATTATTGAATCGAGTTGGTAGGTATATGGTGCCATCGGGACCGATAGATGGTGCATGATATATTCGACTGTTTTGATCTCCAGTGGTATAGTTCCATTTGGTGCTGTTGTTTTGAGGTCCAACATACTGGGACTGTCCAGTGTTCTGGTTGTCATTCATGGCTTTAGGGTACTGACTGTCAGCTAGGGCATCTGGCGAATCAGCCATAACCGGACTAATAGAAATAAATATCAGTGCAATCAAAGCCATTAAAAGTGTTATTTGTTTTAATTTGTGTTCTTTTTTGATCAACTATTTTTCACCTCCTTTTACAATTTTTAGAGTTTCTTGTCCGTTTTTATCATTGTAAATATGTGAATATTTATGATGATGCAGAAAGTGGACAATTTGAAATTCACAATCTAATTTATTGTTTATAAATAAATATATAGTTTTGGTGCTGCATTTTTATGATAAAAATTGTAAAATATATTTTCACTGTTTAAAATTATTTTTGATAAAGCATACAAGAAATTACGCAGTGAAAAATCACAAATCGTGAAAAAATTAGTTTATGCTCCTATTTCACCGATATCAAACAAACAAGTTTTTTAAAATTAATTAATATCCAGAATTAATAGTTCAAATTAATTTATTTCAATTTCACATACTATTGAATTTTAGCGTGTTAAAATGATATATTAGATCCGTTTTATCGATATTAAATGAAATTATATGTTAGATGTAAAAATTAAACAATATATATTATTATATTCCATTTACATATTACATCATATCATTTTATCATACTTAAAATAATGTGTATTTTTCAATACTTCAATTCCACTTAA
>CAYUFT010000040.1:5406-18045 GCA_964444115.1 uncultured Methanobacteriaceae archaeon | reverse complement strand
TCTATTTCCAGTGAAAATTCATCCTGGAATAGATCCCCTACAACCTTCAAATCTTTATCAGTTAAACGAGTTATGGCGCCTTCATCTCCTTCTTTGAAGTAGTATTCAGCATCAACAATTTTGCCAGAATCATCCATATAAATGAATACCCCATCTACAAACTTGTCTGGATTGGCAGAAGGTAAAAACAACTCCATTCTAACTAATACTTCAGAGCCGCAAATCTCATCATAGAATTTTGTTTTTTCTTCCTCAGATTTTAACAATTTCTTAAACTGCCTTATTCTCTTTTTTAATTCTTTTTCCGCCTTTTGAGCAGCTTTATCGTCAGTCATAATAACCACTTGAATAATTTTTTATTTATATTTAAACTATTTTTAAAACATTTAATGAATAAATAGTTTGAACTTAATTCAATTATATAAATATTAAATGCCTAATTTTTAATTTATTTAATTTATTAACCATTCATCTATTAAACTTATATAAATTTGATAGTAGGTTGATAAATAGATTTTTTTATGTAAACCATTTATGAAGTAAATATTTTAATAAATATTTTAATTGATTTCTTAATATATACAAGTCACCATATAATTTAATTAATTAAATAAATGTTTAAAACCTATATAAATTTAATTATTGGATTAATAATTATTTATAAAATTTAGCTAATAATATGATTAAAATAATTAATTAGTATATTAAATCTCTGGGATTTAAAGAGCACATAATATTTATATGTTTTTCACTAATCCCCCGATCCATCATATACTTAATAAAAAATTTAAAACCAATAGTAGGTGCTAAGTTATGTTTTTGGCCAAAGTCCGTGGCCATGATACATTTTTTGGGCCCTATATAATCAATTACCTCCGCAATAAGATCTGGATTCAAATTATCATGCAAGGGCATACATGCTACAAAACATTGTTCTAAAAAAGCATGTTTTGCCATTTCTTTTTGTTGTTCCATATTGGCACCAACTATGCCCGTTAAGGGATGATTAATCAATATGCGTTTCACACCACAAGATTTAGCATCATCAATAAGTTCAAATATTTCTAAGGGGTTTAAATGGCCCGTGGCCAGCACCATATCGTTTTGAGCAATTATATTTAAAATAGATTCTATTAGTTCATTGCAACCTAGATTAAAATCAAAATTAGATTTTTCTGAAGCAGAAGAAATATTATTATGCTTTAAATTATTTCTCATTTCAATTAAGGATATGGTAGGAAACCATACGAATTTACCACCCATATGGGCAGCCAAATCAACAACATCAGGATTAAATCCACCTACACTTTTATTAAGACATATTCCTCCAAAAACATCAATATTCATTGAATTTTCTGCTATTAGTGCCCTTCCTGAAGTTGATTCAACATGACACTTTATAACTATTGCATCCATACCCTCTTTTTTTGCTTGGTGGGCCGCTTCCAGATCATTTAGTATTCTAGGTTTAATATCGGGAAAAGTGTGGATATGGGTGTCAATAAATCCTTTAAGACTTATTGAATCATTTATTTTGGATATTTCCTCTTGAATTAGAGATGTTTTTTCTAATTTCTTCATATAAATTATCACCTTTAGAATCCATAGCAACTACCAGCGGACCAAATTTTTCCACTTCTAGTTCCCATATAGCCTCTGGAACTCCCAAATCTAGCCAGAAAACATTTTTTATTTTTTTTATAGTATTAACATAAAGCGCAGCACATCCACCTACTGCTGCTAAATAAACCGCTTTATTTCGAATTAAAGCCTTAGAAATATTTTCATCCATACCACCTTTCCCAACTATGGCCTTTACACCCATATCAATAACCTCAGATTGGAAAGGATTCATTCTAGTACTAGTAGTAGGGCCAACCGCAATCATTTTAGCATTAGGCCTATCTAAATCATCTGATTTATTAACTACTCCATCCATTTTTATTATAGGTCCAGCGTGAAATATCACAGAGCCTTCTAAATCATAAGGAGCACCCTCTTGAATTATGCGATTATGGGCCCTATCTCGGGCAGTAAAAATAGTTCCCGAAATATAAACAACATCACCTGCTTTTAAATCAGCTATTTTTTCGTTAGATAAAGGAGTATCAAGTATAGTTTCCATTTTATAAATCTCCAGGTTATTAAATTAAAATTGGCAAATATTTAAATTGATAAGTATAATCTAATCTTTAGTCATTAAAAAGATATAATAACTAATATATTATGGGTGTAAACGTATTATAATATTTATTTAATAAATTTATCTTGAATATTATATAAGAATATATTAATTTAAATTAGCTTAATTCCGTCAAAGTAATTATTAATTAGCTGAATAAAGTTAATTTCTCACTTAGATATGAAATAAATCAAGTATAGAATTAATTAAGTATAGTCTTAATAGTATAGAATAATATAGTTAATAAAAAATTTATTTATAGACAATTAATTTAAAATATTATTAAGAAAATCAAATAATATACTTATAATTCAATTAATATAATTATTTTCAGAATATAATTATAAGATTTACTATTTAATATAAAGAAAAAATTATTGATAATAACGATTTTATTATAATTTTAGTTTTAATAAGAGGTTAAATAAATGTCCAGTACAAACAATGTGATGGGTCTCTCTAAATTCATCATGACACTGCCCCAAACAAAAATTTCACTATTTACAATGGTATTCCTAAGTTTTATTATTGGTTCCATTAGTTTTTTTATTGATCCCACCCCTGGAAGTTTCAGCACAGATATATTATATGGTGGAACAGCAGGAGTTTTAATATTCGGCTTAAGTTCCATAATGAGTGGAGCTATTACTCAACCATGGGTTAACTCTCTTAAAGGCCGTAAAATGAAAATGAAACAGTCCATGTTTCTAGCTCTCTTTTCTATGGCCATTATTTTAATTATTTACTTGATTGGATGTGGTTTATCCAATTTTTTCGAAGCAAATTACATTTTAAATGCTATAGTATTCGGTTGTGCCATGGTTTTTGCAGTGCGAACTCTGGTTATATGGGGAACTTCAAATATTAATTTTAAAAACTCTGTGGCAATTTCAGCTATCCAACCACTCCTAATTATTAGTATGCTTATTGTAGTTGTATTTTTAACTACACGTCTTGATAATATTGGATATTTCAGTGTTTTGGGACTTATTTTAAAAAGTTTGATAGCAATTATCATTCTGGTTATTGCCATTTATTCTTTTGTGCTGGTAGTTGAATCCCCTATGAGAAAAAATCTGGGAGTGGGCACATTAGAGCTTTTGAGCTTGTTTATATCCCATATTACTGAAGGTTCTTCTGCTTTAGAAGGAGTTTTTGAAGACATAGGTGAGCCTATAGAAACTGTGGTGGGAATAGTTAGTTTTAAAACTTCAAAAGGAATTAAAGCACTATTTTTAAGCCCTTGTGTCCATCCAGGGCCAATAGGAAGTATTGGTGGGGGTAATATGCCCACCACTCTTGCCGAGAGCTTTGATAATTTTACCATGGTAACCCATGGGCCATCAACCCACGATTTTAACCCCGTTTCCGCTAAGGAAATAGAAAAAGTGGAAAAAACTATTAAAGATGCCCTGAAGGATATTTCTTATTCTGAAAAAGCCAGTAAATTTATTAGAGTATCCGAAAATAATGCAAAAATTGGTGCCCAATTTTTTGGAAATGATCTGCTTTTATTAGCTACTTTTGCACCAAAGGGATTTGATGATATTGATTTTGGAGTTGGTTTATCTTTAATGAACCTGGCCAAAACCAGATGTAATTCTGAAAATACGATTCTAGTTGATTGTCATAATTCATTTAAAGGGGAAGCAGGTCGAGTTCTGCCAGGAAATAAAGAAGTTTTCGATTTAATGGATGCTATAGAGAAAATAGAATGTGAATCAAAAGGAGACATCATCAAAGTAGGGTGCTCTTATGACTCTATGGATAATTTTTCTAAAACAGATGGTATTGGACAGAGTGGAATAAAGGTTCTAGTAGTAAATGTAGAAAATCAAAATACTGCTTATATATTGTTAGATTCTAATAATATGGTGATTGGATACCGGGACACCATCATTGAAGCTGTGAAAAAATTGGGAATCGACTCAGTAGAAGTCATGACCACAGATACTCACTCAGTAAACACACTTGCCGGAGGTCACAACCCTGTTGGTTCTAAGAAAAAAGAAGAAATCCTTGAATGTATTATACAATGCACAAAGGAGTCATTAGATGATTTAGAACCAGTTTCAGTAGGCTGTAAATCTGCAAGGATAAAGAATTTAAATATTTGGGGGCCTACTAATTCTACGGAACTTGTTTCAACCATCAGTTCTATTGTAGCAGTAAGTAGAATAATTGCACCTTTGGTACTGTTATCTGCCCTATTTTTTGTTTTTGTATGGATATTTTATGGAGCGCCTTAATTAGCAAAATACAAAAACAATATTTATTTAATTTTTAAAAAATAAGCAATATTTTAAAAAAAACTATTTTAACACAATTTAATGTTTTAAAAATAATTATAGAAAAATTAAGTAAAAAATTGAAAATAAAATAATAAATAAAAAATTAATTATTTAATATAAAATATTAAATCAGAGATTTATAAGCATGGTCCATGCTACGAACCAAATAAAGATGAAAGGAACTATTCCACTCCATAACCAACCTTTAACGCCCCCAACTTCTTCTTTACCCAACAATTTTTCGCATAATTTCCCTACAATAATTAAAATTACAATGCCCGCAAAAGCTCCTAAAGTTGGATTGTTACCTAAAGCTGCAATTGAACCATTAGAAACTACAAATGAAATATACGCAGCAACTACAGCAGCAACTGTATGAATACTTGCCATTTTAACATCAACATCCATAATAATACCCTCCAAAGAATTAAATAAATCTGATTTCATAATTTAGTATAATTTTTTAGTATAAATTTTAGGAAATAAAAAGATTATTTCCCCAGTAAATTCTTTTATACTCTTAAACAAATAGCATGTAAACCGCTAGAATTTAAAAGTTTAATAATCTATTAGTTAAATACTCCCTAAAAATCTGCGATTTATAAGGTAGTAAAACAAACTATTAAACAAATTCAATATGAGCCATATTGATTATAATACTATATAAATTATCTATCATTAATTTGATTAATATTAATTAAAATAAGTTAAATATTTTTCTGATTGCATTTGTCAGATTCCATCAGTATTCATCTATAATACTTACATGAGGATTTATAAAATAATATTTTCCAAAAAATTATTCTAATCTCCTTAAAAAAGTCATTTATAATTCAAATTACAATTTACTACCACATATTTGCTATTAACATTTAAAGGTGTTTTTATGAAAAACATGTCCAACGTAGATATATTCGCTATTTGTCATGAATTAAACGATTTATTAAAAGATTCACGAGTTGATAAAGCTTATCAACCTACTAAAGATACAGTTGTTATTAGATTTCATGTGACTGGACATGGAAGAGTAGATGTCGTTTTCCAAGCTGGAGTACGTATGCACAAGTCACAGTATCCACTTGAAAACCCCAAGTTACCACCATCTTTCCCTATGCTCCTTAGAAAATATTTAAAGGGTGCAACAGTTAGAGAAATCCGTCAATACCGTTTTGATCGGGTAGTTGAAATATTAGTCTCCAAAGAAGAGAATTACACACTGGTAATTGAATTATTTGATAAAGGCAACATTATTTTATTAAATCAAGACCGGCAGATTATTTTGCCCCTTAAAAGGAAAATGTGGAGTGAAAGGAAAATAGGCTCTAAAGAAGAGTACACATATCCACCCAGCAGGGGAATAAACCCCCTTAAGTTTGAAAGACAAGAACTGGAAGAGATATTCTTAAAATCAGACAGCGACCTGGTAAGGACACTGGCCAGGAGTGGTTTAGGTGGCATTTATGCACAGGAAATTGTGTTAAGATCGGGAATGGATAAAAATATCCTAACATCAGATATTTCACCAGAAGAACTTCAAAAACTCTTTGATATTATTGAAGAAGTCTTCCAGCCATTGCTAGAAAATAAATTTTCTCCAAATATTGTTAGTAATGGAAAAGAAGACGTTTTACCACTGGAATTGGAAATTTATAAGGATAAAAATAAACAGCATTTTGAAACTTATAATGAAGCTGCAGATGAATATTTCAGTGAAAAAGTACGCTCAGACATAAAAGGAGTTCAAGAAGATATTTGGGGAAAAGAAGTCAATAAATACGCTAAAAGGTTAAAAATTCAAGAAGATACCTTAGAAAATTTCAAACAAACCATTATTGATTCTACCAAAAAAGGAGATCTTCTTTATGCTCATTACTCTGAGGTAGAAGAAATTTTAAATGTTATTCATAAAGCTCGGGAGAAATATTCCTGGATGGAAATTTCAAAAACTTTTAAATCCGCACGCAAAAAGGGTTTAGAAGAAGTTAAGATGGTTGAATCTCTTGATAAACTGGGAAATCTTCTTTTAAATATTGAAGATGAAAGAATATTAATTGATAGTAAAAAACCAATTCCAGACAATGCTGAAATTTTTTATGAAAAAGGGAAAAAAGCAAAACGGAAAATAAAAGGTGTTTTAATTGCTATTGAAAGAACTAAAAAAGAAATAGATAGAGTAGAACAGAAAAAAGAAATAGCTTTGGAAAGAGTTATGGTTCCTCAAAAACGTGTGAAAAAGGAGTTAAAGTGGTTTGAAAAGTTAAGATGGTTCCTATCTTCTGATGGATTTTTAGTTATTGGTGGCAGAGATGCTAATACTAATGAAATAGCTGTAAAAAAGCATATGGAAAACAATGACATCTATATGCACAGTGATATTCATGGGGCCCCATCCGTAATCATAAAGAATGAAGCCATTAATGCCGAAGAATCTGAGGCAGATACATCAGAACTTGCTAATATTTCAAGTGATGAATCGTCTAAAATACCTGAAAGTACTATCCAAGAAGCAGCTATTTTTGCGGCATCATTTTCCAGTGCCTGGTCCAAAGGATTTAGTTCATATGATGTTTATTGGGTGCATCCCGACCAAGTTTCAAAAACTCCCCAATCTGGAGAATTCGTATCTAAAGGTGCATTTATAATAAGAGGCAGCCGAAATTATGTTAGAAGTGCTACTGTAAGCATTGCAGTAGGTATTGTTGACTACTTAGGCCCCCGAATAATGGCCGGGCCAGTAGAATCTCTGAAAAAACATACGGACAATTATGTAGTCATAAAACCAGGTTACACAAAAAAAGAAGCCATATCCCGGGAAATCTTAAAAAGAATAGATAAAGATAAAATTATGACCTTAGATGATATTGTAAGAGTTTTACCATCGGGTAAATGTGATATTGTAAATAATAAAGCTAATAGGAGATAGGATATTTGATTATTTTAAAAATATTCGTATCTATTCAAAAACCTAAATTAAAAATAATTAACAGAAAATTAGTATCACATATCAAAAAGAATTCAGAAGTATAGAAATAAATATAAAAATAAAAGAGTTATATCTCTTTTTACATTTCTTTTGTTTTCTGTTCCTTTATTTTCTTTTTTAATAGAAAATTAAGATCTATAACATATTTTCCTTCTTCATCAGAAACTATAATGGAATCATCTTCTAAAAGCGGAGTTAAATTTACTTCATAAATACCATGCTGTTTAACCATTATGGTTTCAATGGATTCACCTTTTACTGCCTCTGATTTTTCTACTTCTTTTTCTTTACCCTCGCTTTTGAACTTGAAATAAGTACTACCACATTTAGGGCAACCCTGTAGAATTTCTTCAGATGATTTTACTATAGCTCCACACTTAATGCACTGATGCACCAGAATCACCAAGTTCTGCTATCATGGAAAGGAAATTAGATTTTTTCTTGACAGATCTCATTACATTTGCTGGGCCAATTATAGTCAGACCTATGGTTTTCTTCTTAGAAAAACCAAAAAATGATTTTTCGTTCCGTTCTAAGGTGTGAATATCAATTCCAACAAAGTTTTCAATGTCGATCTCCCTCATTGTAGTTTCAATAAGTTCTGCTTCTTCAGAAGGAGAAAGTCCTCCTTCTATAACCAATATCTCTCCAGATTTAACCCTATTTATAATCATGGAAATTTTTTCCATACTGCTGCTTCCCTCCAGAGCATCAGATGATAAAAATTCCATTTTTAATCCTTCCATTTTAAAACCCCACTAATTCATTAATTGAAATTCAATTAGCTGTTTATAATTGAAATAATCATTTAAATTTTCTTATCATGGCCATGTATAACTCACCAGTATTCTCTCCCTGCAATGCAGAAATAGGAACCACAGTATGCTGTGGGAATACCGAAATTATTCTATCTGGTGAAGATTCAGGAAGATCAGTTTTATTAGCTACTATTACAAACGGTATCTTTCTAGCCTCTAAATTTCCAATAATAGTAATATTAGCCTGAGTCAAAGGATCTTTAGTAGCATCCATGACCAGTAAAACTCCAGTAACATCATCGAGCCATTTGATGGCCTCAATTATGCCTTTTGTAGCTTCTTTTGCCCTTTCTTTTGCTTCAGCCTCATTAAGACCAAATTCAAGGAAATTCTTGTAATCAACTTTAGTAGCAATTCCGGGAGTATCAATAATATCAAAGTCCAGTTCATAACCATCTTGCTTAATTGATACCTTCTCCTGCTTGTAAACCGCCCTTGTTTCGTGAGGAATGTTAGATATCAAGCCTAATGGCTTGCCCAGCCAATCTTCAGACATGGTATTGGCCAAAGTTGTTTTTCCAGAATTTGGATGGCCATAAAGGCCTATTTTAAGCTTTTGATCCCTTCTAAATAGCTTAGAAAAAAATTTTGTAAAAAAATTCACCATTTTATCACTCTTTTAATCATTATTAATATATTAGATAACATTTAATATTTTAAATAATCGTTATTTATTTTAAATAATATAATTATTAAATTGATTAGTTTTAGTCCTTAATAACTATTATAATATGGATTAAATTGTATCATTCAGTGTAGGTGTCACCCGGATTTAGAATAATTACCTCAACATTAGGAATTTCATTTTTAACTAAATCCACAAAATCCTCAGGATCTTGTTCTATTACGGGAAATGTGTTATAATGCATGGGAATAACTATTTGAGGAGAAATCCATTTCACAGCTGTTGAGGCGTCTTTTGGACCCATAGTATATCGATCTCCAATCGGGATTAAAGCCACATCTGGTTTGTAAAAATCACCTACAACAAACTTTAAATCAGCAAATAAAGAAGTATCACCAGCATGATAAATTTTACGGCCATTTTCCAGTTCAAAAATAAATCCGCACGCCTTTCCCCCAGGAGTAATTTCTTCCATGAAATCAATATCTGACGAATGTATGGCATCAACCATGGTAATTTTAATATCATGGAAATGAGAAGAGCCACCAATATTCATACCCTGAGTTTCAAAACCTTGTCTGGAAAAGAAAATAGATATTTCGTGATTGGCAATTACTAAAGCACGGGTACGATTCGCAATTTCCATTGCATCACCAAAGTGATCGGCATGACCATGAGTAATGCAAATTAAATCAGCTTCCATCTCTTCCACAGGCAAACTGCAAGAAGGATTATTGCTAATAAAAGGATCTATGAGAATTTTTAAATTTTCCTCAGTGATCAACTCGAATGCTGAATGGCCTAACCATCTTAGATTCATTATTAGTTCTCCAATACTATATCTTTGGATAAGCTCCAGGCTTCTTCAAATAACTTCTCAATCTCAAGAATAGATTTTTCGTCTTTGTAAATAACTCCGACTTCAAAACTTTCATATATAGGATCAGTAGAAATAATTAAACCATGTTTATCATCTGAAACAACTGCTACTGTATGTATATGAGGCATGGTTCTAATTTGAACATTATTATCTAAAAGCACCTTAATCAATTCTACAGAGGCATCATCATCTAGTCCGGCCTCTTGAATAATCATTCTACTTTTAGTATCCATGAATTTTTTGAGAATACCTACATCAATGTTCCTTATCCATGGATACATCATAATTACTTTAGTATCGGCTTGCAAAATTGTATCCTTCATTGCTTCCTGAACATCAGAAGCATCGAATGACCAAATTATGCTTGGTTCCTTTGATTCCGACCTTATTTGATTAATTGCACCCCTAAATGAATCTAATCTTTCTTCTATAAGGTCTTCTACATCATCTACATTTTCAATATATTCTTGTTTCAGCTTATTTAGGCGGTCTTTAACATAATGTTTATCATCTTTGTCAGCCGTTACGAAGGGTTTTGCTGGTTTTGCTGGTTTTGCTGGTTTAATAGCAGATTCATTTTTTGATTTGACTGGTTTTTGCTTAGATGGTTTAATTGTTTTTGTCAAATTAGATTCAGCAGGTTTAACTAAGTCATCCTTGGATTTAACCTCATTGGGCTTTGTAGATGGTTTCTTAGGAGGCCTAGCCATAGTATGCCCTTTTGGTGCATTTGATGGAATTTCAGAAATATCCTCAGAACTAGTTTCATAGCTTGTTTCTTTTGGAGGTTCTTCTTTTAATTTATCAGAATCCTTTTTTCCTTTTTTAGGCAACCTTAAAAACTTTCTTGGTTTTCTTGCAGATTTTATTGGATGATCTGCTTGTGTTTTAACATCATCAATTTCAGGAGATTTAGAGACTTTTGGCTTTGTTTCAGCAGCAGTTTCCACTTTTTTAGGAGTTATTTTAGGTGGAATTTTTGCAGGTTTAACTGGTTTTTTAGCTACCGGTGTTTTTTTATCAGACTTAATATTATCAAAAGTTCTTTTTTGTATGGTACTTTTAACTTCAGACGTTTCAGCAGCCACCGGGGCTGATTTTTTTAAAGAACTCAAGTCAATTTGGCCTGCAAATAATATAACTGCCATTAAACCCAAAACAAAACTGATAAGGCCTGCTAAAAATGAAAGAATGTTCGGTGGTGTCTGGAAACCAAAAAACATTCCAATAAGTCCCAAGAATAAAAAAACCACTCCTGCCAAAGTTATCAGCAAATAAATCATCTGATGCCTCCTAATTTCATATTATCCCCTGTTGTTAAGTTAATACAATTTTATAAATTAGATAATTGATTCCAATCAATATCTTAACTTAATTAATTATCATATAAACATCCTAATTCATTAGAGTTAATTAAGATATTTATTACCTTTTAATATATTGAATTAATTAATATAATGAATATAGATATTCTAAATAATAAACTATACTGTTATAAATCCAGTATTTTTCAATTAATATTCCATAATTAGTTAATGAAAACAATTTCACTGGAATTCACGAATCATATTAATTACCTAAATCAAATTAATTATATTAAAGATATTTAATTATATTAAAAATACACATTGAACTTATTTTTATTAAACATTAATGTAAACTCATTTAATTCCGAAAATAGCAATTAATTGTTTTAAAGTTTCAATAGACTCTTTTTCATCACTTAAAGCAAGTGCAAATTTTTGAGTCATAACTCTTTTCTGGTTATCATCTTGAATATTTATATAGTGCATAATTTTATTGAAAATGTCATCAGAATCATTATTAAGATTACTGTCACCTAAATAACTTATTTTATTTTTAAATATCATTTTTAATCTGTGTATTGCATTTCTAACATTTTCAATGTCTTCAGACTCTAATTTAGTAATCAGAATACCAATTTCAAAAGGATCATTTTTAAAGCGACTGAAAATAATACCATCTGCTTTCATGGATTGAACCCTACTCAAACCATCATAAATTTTAAGATCATACCCCACAACACCCAATTTATTTTGCCTTAATAGATAAATTAAAGATTCATTTAGAGTTTTGTCAGATATTGATAATCCTGATTCTTTTCTAATGCTATGTAAAAGATTAATCCTTGAAAGATCCCCATTATCTAATGCCTGAAGAATTAGCTTCTGAACTTCATATTTTTTAGGCATAGTAATATGTTTTAGAATTCATTATGATAATACTTTGTGATAATATGCACAACATTTTAAAAAAAAGGTAAAGTATAAGTGATAATATATAATAAATTTAGATTTAGGTCTTAGAAAATCTATATATCTAAATATTTATATAGCAGATTGAAAAGATATAAATATTATAAAGGAGGTGTACCCATATGAATTTTTTAAAAGATGAAGCAGGACAAGGTGCAGCTGAATACATTCTATTATTCGGTGGAGTAATCGTTATCGCAATCGCAGCTTTAGTAATATACAAATCTTACTTCGGAACAACTGCCCCAGTAAACAGTACAACTGATATTAACAACGTACGAACAACTGCACAAGGAAACTCTTAAATAATTATTATTGGAAGTTATAAATGTTAATCGATGAAAAAGCGCAAATCAGTGCAGAAATGGTTTTACTTGTAGGGGCCATACTAGTGATTGTACTAGTTGTTGGTGGCTATGTTTTTAGTATTTCTTCATCAATTGCCGGTAATATAAGTAGTGTGGTTGATCACGCTAGAGATACCACGATTAACAAAATTTAACTTGCATGGATATGTTAAAAATATATAATAGGTGATAAAATGAATTTTTTAAAAGATGAAGCAGGACAAGGTGCAGCTGAAT
>CAYUFT010000040.1:0-5306 GCA_964444115.1 uncultured Methanobacteriaceae archaeon | reverse complement strand
GTGCAGCTGAATACATTCTATTATTCGGTGGAGTAATCGTTATCGCAATCGCAGCACTTGTATTATACAAATCTTACTTTGCAAAAACTTCCCCAGTAAACAGTACTGAAGATATGTTAAATACTAGAGCTTCTGCTGATGCAGCTAATACATAAATAAAAAAAATATTTTTTTTTAATTAATTAAATACAGATTAATATTCATATTTAGTTCAGTTATTTAATCCCCATACGACTGTTGTTTTATTTTTATAAATTGGTTTGAAAAGTTTTGTAGGTTGTTTTAGAAAAACCATTTTTACGAAAAGCGAATTTTGATACTTTTTGTCAATTATAACTACTTTTTTGTCATTCATGAGGAAAATAGCACAATAATTACTTTTATTATCCATTAAAAAACTGTAGTTAGCATTATTTTCTACAATTATTGCAGAATATGCAAGTTTGCCATTCCAAGTGACCTTTTCGTTTTCAAGGTTTAAAACAACACCATTGCTGTAATTCTGTATTTTACCAGTACTATTCGTGCTTCCCCCAGAATAGGTATAGTTAGATTTTGTTCCTTTTTTGAAATCCCAGTCGCCATAAACAAAATTCCACTGCCCTCCATAAATCATGTCATTGTTAGTAAATAAAACAAAAGGCCTTGTTATATTAGGATGAGTAAAATTTAATAGTTTTTCAGTTGCAGCTGGACTAAATTTATATTTAGATCTCAAAATTATTCTTGCATCATCTTTAGATATACCAAGAATATTGTTTAATATTTCAACAGTTAATGTTGTGTTTTTAGTGTAGTTTTCTAAGGTTAAAAATGATTCATCACCACTAGAAGAAAGCATACGGAATATTCCTGCAGATAAAGTTTCATTATCAGTAGCAAATGCTTTAAATACCCAGTAAGATCTTGCAGTATTCTGTGATCCGCCGTCAACTAAAACCCCTCGATTACTGAATAGAGTAAAAAAGTGCCCATAACTCCAATCCGAAATAATTACTGTGTTGGGAGTTGTATTAGATTTTATCCACAACGCAGAGCTCATCATGTCATCATCAACCCTAGGTAAAAAATTAGAATAAGTTTGATCAATATTAGCAATGGGAGGTATGCAAATTATTATCACTAAAAAAATAGATAATATTGCTTTCTTTTTATTTTTGGGGTTAACCAATGAAAAATTATCCAAATAATTAATAGCAACTCCCACTAAAATCCCGGAAAAAATAGCCAAAGGAGTTATAACCAATAAACCAAATCTAACACCCGAAGAATATGCAACTAAAGCTAAAGTAATCCAAACAAAAATCAGAATAAATACATACCAACTTAGTTCAGGAAGATATTTAGTTCGCATATAACTCCTTAACATTATACTGGCAATAACAAAAACTCCGAAAATCCCTAAACCTAAATTTACAGGACCCACACCAGATATAAATTCATTAAGATCTGGTTTTTGAAGTTCACCCACTGATTCGTAAATATTTGGCCATGACCCGAGAGATTCAGTTCCTGGAAGAAATGTAAAAAAACTTAGTGGATAAGTAATTAAAGAAAGAAGACCCTCAATTCCAGAAGTGATACCAATTAAAATTAATGATAGTCCCATAAATAACAAAAAAACTTCTAAAAATTTTTTAAACTTGATTTTTCTCATTTTACAAAGCAATATATAGATTAAACCTGTGAAAAACATTATATAAAATAAATAAGACCATCCAGTCCATGCCATAGAAAATAGCATTAGTGAGACAGCAGAAAGTATGGTGAATATTATCATGTTCCTTTTTTCAGGCGTTTCAATCGCTTCTGAGAACATTAAAATAGTCAATATAGGTAGAACAATATTAAACATGTCCGTATCAAAAAAACCAGGCAAGGTTCGCAGTACATATAGTGGTGCAGTAACAAGCAATATTCCCGTAACAAAGCCCGCATATTCACCAGCATATTTTCTGACAAATATATAACCTACAATACCGGCAAGAGGACTAATAAATAATGGGATCCAAAAAGTTGTCTCTAAAAGAGTCACACTAGTAAATAAATTAACAAGCCAGTAACTAAAAGCAGCCAGCCATACAATCAATGGAGGATAAAAAGCAGGTCTGCCCGGGGGAGAATAGGATAAAGAATCCCAGCTTTGATTATTTTTAATAGTATCACCAAAGTGGCCATTTTTTAGAAAATTCTCTGTAAGCCGGTAATTATAGTAAGAATCAAGTTCATACATATAAGGAAGCCCATTATCATCAGTATAAAACATTTTTTGATTTTCATTGGCCCAAGGAAGGTTAGTTGACTCCAATTTGGGGAAAAAAGCTACTGAAAATATGATTATAATAATTGCTATACTGATGACTAATTCTCTTTTTATCATTATATTCCTCTAGATTAGAAAATAAATAAAATTAAATATTCTATTATAACTAATGATTATCGAAAAGCATTCCTAATCTTATTCAAAATATGGCCCATTCTATCTATTTCCCCTTTTCTAATCCTAGTAGATGAAATAGGCACTCCATCATCAGCAGAAACCATGTCAATGACAATAATATCCAAATAAGGAATTTTATTCTTTTTTCGAATTTTATTTATTTCATGGGCCCCGGGTTCTGTTTCTTTACTAACTACAATAGCATCAAACTCACTCTCATGAATTGTAGGCCCATATGAATCATCTAAGCGGACCACACTAAATTTCTGAGGATATTGGGATAAAAAATTTCTTAAATTAGACATTCTGGTGTCGCAAGGATCTATATCTCCCTTTTTACCCCCAAAATAGTCTGAAGTCACGCCAATAATGACTTCGTCCCCTATTCTAAATGCTTCTTCTAGAAGTCGCCGATGTCCTTTGTGAAATTTATCAAAAGTGCCCCCCACAGCCACTTTTTTGTATTTTTTGTCCATTTTCAAACCTATAAATTATTTTAAGATATTCCAAAATTTTAAAAGTTATTTAATTAACAATAAATCCATTTATAATATACAATCGTATTAAACTATATAATTTTAATTTAATAGAATATCATTTAATTAAATTAATTATGGTAAATATTTTATTTAGTTTAATAAACTAAAAATTATGGATTAACATTTCGATATGTTGATTATAGGTTAAATATAATTATAGATTATGCTACAAGAGCACAATGTCATATTGAAAAACCCACTGAAAGTTGGCCTTAGATTTGCTTCATGTTATCCAAATCTTTATCGAACCGCCATTTCCTCACTGGGATTTCATATAATCTACGAATTTTTAAACTCAAGAGAAGATACCTGGTGTGAAAGAGTAGTTTATCCCCATTCCAGGAGTTTAGAATCTTCAACACCCTTGAAAAACTTCGACATAGTTAGTTTTTCATTGCAATATGAGCAGGATTACTTTAATGTAGTGGAGATGCTAGAAAAAGGAGGCATAAATCCTCAAAAAAAGAATCGTACTAGTGATGATCCATTGATTATTGCCGGAGGACCTTGTGCAACATCAAATCCCGCACCTATGTCAGATTTTATAGATTTGTTTATTATTGGTGAAGCAGAAGAGGTAATTGATCAGTTAATGGATAAATATCTAGAACTCAAAAATCCAAAAAAGGAAATTGAATCCTTTTTAGATATTGAAGGAGTTTATTTACCCGATTATCCTGCCAAACGAGTTATTGTAAATGATATGGATTATGCCTGCCATCCTATTCACCAGATTGTACCAGAAACAGATGATAAAAATCTTAAACCTGCTTTAGGATCATCTTTTTTATTAGGAGTATCAAGAGGATGTACTAGAGGCTGTCGTTTTTGTATGGCTGGATATTTATACCGCCCTCGTCGTGAAACATCTCTTAAAAAACTTTTTAAGATTGCCGAAGATGGTAGAGATGCTACTGGACTCAATAAAATAGCACTCATAGGTGCTGCTGTTTCTGATTATTCTAAAATTGACGAATTATGTTCTGGACTTTTAGAAATGGGTTTTAAAGTTACCACCCCATCCCTTAGAATAGAATCTGTATCCTCAGATACACTAGAATCTCTGATGAAAAGTGGCCTTAAAACCATAACTTTAGCTCCGGAATCAGTTTTTTGTGTTAGAAAAAGTTTGAATAAGCCTATAAGTGACGAAAAAACATTTGAAGTGGTTAAAGAAGCTTTAAATTTTGGTTTAAATGTTAAAATGTACTTTTTAGTTGGTTCTCCCACTGAAACTCAAAAAGATATTCAGGAACTTTCAGAACTAATGAAAAGTTTGCTGAATCTTTCTAAGAAAAGAAATTCCATTCGTTTCAGTGTAAATCCACTCATACCCAAACCACACACCCCTTTGCAATGGGAGGGCTATGATTTAAAATTAATGAAATCAAAAATCAATTTTTTAAAATCTAATCTCAAAAATGCTCCTTTAAAAATCGAAAGTCCTAGAATAGGCTTAATTCAACATGTTTTATCAAATGGAAGCTCTGAAATCGGGCCTATGATTGAAAAATCCTTGATAAAAAAAATTCCTATAAAAGAATGGAATAAATTCACATCACGAAAAGATATGGAATCTGAACTACCTTGGGACAATATAAATATTGGTTTAAAGAAGAATTTCCTCAAAAAAGAATATTTAAAACTAATAGATGGTAAAGAAACACCATGGTGCGAAGAATCTCCATGTTATAATTGTGGGCCATGTTTAAATAAAAAATAGTTCTAAATTACTTCAATTTTATATTAGCTGAAATTAACTGAAAAATTGATTGAAATTAATTAAGTGAAAAATATAAAATCAGATTAAATTTTAATATTTAAGAATAACACTAATACCATAACATTATTGAAAAAAACTACATTTCAACATTAAAAATGAATTTTATAAACTAATAGAGTTGATATAATGATTAATCCAGCAAATAGAGTTAAAACAATCCAATTATCTCAAATAAGGAAAATGTTTGAGGTTTGTAGTGAAAATGCAATAAATTTAGGTATAGGGGAACCTGATTTTGATACACCACAACATATACGTCAGGCCGTGATTAAAGCTCTGGATGAAGGTTTTACTCATTATACATTTAATAAAGGGATAATAGAATTACGAGAAGCCATTTCAAAAAAATTAAATCACGAAAATAATGTTAAAGCAGATCCAGAATCCATAATAGTTACTGTTGGGGCTAGTGAAGCATTATATATGTGCGCTCAGGCCTTAATAAATAAAGGAGACGAAGTTTTAATCCCAGACCCTGGATTTTTAGCCTATGATGCAGTTATTAAAATTTCAGAGGGTAATCCCATTCCCATACCTCTAAAAA
>CAYUFT010000039.1:8098-18081 GCA_964444115.1 uncultured Methanobacteriaceae archaeon | reverse complement strand
CACCCACCGTGTTTATGAATTTTCCAGTCTGAATAATTATTATGCTGTTATTTTAATACCAACTGAGTGGCAATATGAATGGATGGAAGCATTTATAAGAGTTTTAGGTAAAGAAGAACTTATTTTCTCTGATTATGAAACTAATGCCGGTAAAAAAGAATATTCTCGAGTGGGAGGATGCTATTACACCTGTAAAATGGGAGTGCTAGATGCCCTTAATCGAGAACAAAAACAAGCTGGAGCCATTGTTTTGAGGGAAGCTTATTCCGGTTATGTGCCATTAGGCGTTTTTAATGTGAGAGAAAATGTTAAATATGCTATGGAACAACCATATCAAGAATTTGAAGATTTAAAATCTTCTCTGAGTTATGTTGGTACCAAATTAAAGATTCCATTAAATAAATTTGTTAAAAAAAGTGACCTTTTAAAAGATATTTTACAGTCACGACAAACCACTCTGGATGCTTTTTTAAAGAAATAATCTATTTAAAAATTAATTCATAACAACCCTATTAGCTTAGAATTAAATTAAGATGGAATAATTAATTAATATTTAAATTTAGATTTTAATGAAAAATTTATTAAATAGAGATTTACAGAAAATAACGATTTAAGGAAGGATAATATTGAAACTGATATTCAAAAAACCCGCTATTGAAACTCAAACTGCCATGAGCCAAACTGCCTTAAATCCATTTACCGGAAGGGGAATTAATCCTGAAATTAAATCTGCCGAAGAAAAAATAAAAGAAATAACCGGACATGATCATGTTAAATTAGTTAACAGTGGTAATTCTGCCATAATATCCGTTATGAATATTCTAGAAGGCCCATTTATTCTTCCAGATCAGGGCGGGTGGAGTGGCTTGAAAAAAATCGCTGAATTTCTTAAAAGAGAAGTTTATTTTATCCCCACTGAAAAGGGAATAATTTACCCCGATTTGCTGGAAGAATACTTAAAACAAGTAAAGACAAATCCTTCTGCCCTATTTATTACTAGTTTCGCAGGATACACAGCAGAACAACCAGTTAAAGAATTATTTGAAATTTGTGGTGAGAATGATATCATTTTAGTGGAGGACGCTTCAGGCAGTGTAGGGGATCCAGAAAAAAGACTCTGCAATGGTGAACATGCTCATATTATAATAGCATCTACTGGCTCTCCTAAAATTGTTAATGTAGGTAATGGAGGCTTTATTTCCACCAATGAAAAGAAAATATTGGATAATTCCCGTTTTCTTTTGAAAACACTTAGAGCGGATCCAATTACTGCTGCGGGAATTGGCACCGAAATACAAAAGGCCTCATTTAATCTATTTGAAACTATGCATGCTTGTAAGATTCTTAAAAAGAATATTCAAAATACTTTTCATGAAGATAAAAGAGGAATTAATGTAATTGTCCCATCAAATGATCCTAAAAACCATTCGCGAACTCTGAGAGAAAAAATAAACCTTGATGGGCGAAGCATTATAACAACTTGTCCCCTTTATGATCGTCTGATGGAGAAAGCGGTTTGTATAGAAATTAAGAATCTGGATACTGCTTGTTTAAACAAAGAAACCCTTTCAGAAATTAAGGAACATGTTGAGACTACAGTATTTAACACAACTAATAATGAATATCCTATGCATCCAAAATTAAAATGGTAGTTCTTTCTATGAGCGTGTAGGTGACACTTCCCAAAACTTCCATTTCCTCATTTTCTATATTGTAAATTTCCTTAAGAACTTGTTCATTTGCTTCTAATACAGTATCATCTCTAGTAAACATCTCATTCAATTTATTTTCAATTTCCTGAGTAATATCCATAGAAGAACAAAATTCATCAGCTTCATCAGAATTGCAACCCACTAAAACAGCACAAATATCCATGGGTCCCGCTTTAAGTCCTAGAATTTCTATGGCCCGTGAGATTTGCCGTTGGGCAGATGCCCGAAGACATATTTCCATTCCCAGATCTTTTGCTATGTTATTTTTTCTTTTAAAAGCATTGATAGCATGAATAGTAGCATTTAAAATGTGTTTTTCACCAGCTATGCCTCGAGCATCTAAAAGTTGAACTGTAAAATCAGAATCATTATCATTTAATTCATTAATTAATTTTAAAGTTGTAGCTACATCTTTAATTTCGGATTTGAATCCTATAATCTTAATTTGAGGAATATTATCATTTAAAATCATGAAATCACAGGAAAGGTCCTAGTATAAATTATTTAATTTTTATTTATTATTTGAACTAATAGTAAATATGTTGATAAAAGAATATTAAGAAAAATTTAGAAGTTTTTAGAAATAAAATAATTCAAATTCATGAATATTCATTTTTATTTATACCTATTAAATAAAATTATTCTAAAGCTTCTCTTTCCTTTTTATCTGCTAAAAGTCTATTTACTCCACTTAAGTAAGCCTCTACACTGGCCATGATAATATCGGGGTGAGTACTTCGAGCACTTATAAGCTTATCTTCGTGTCTTAGTTTTACCACCACATCAATAAGCGCATCAGTACCTCCCGTGATAGCATCTACGTGATATTCTTCCAGCTCAATATCCGCAAAATCAGAGATACTTTTCTTTATAGCAACTATTGCTGCATCCACAGGTCCCAATCCCACTCCAGCTTCTAAAATATCTTTATCATTAATTTTAAGCTTAACTGATGCAGTAGGGATTACTTTATTACCGGAGACAATGGTAACTTCTTCTAAATCAACCACCTTTTCCTGAACAATACCCATAACATCCTCAGTTATGGCCTGTAAATCGATATCAGTGACACATTTACCCATATCACCAAGCGATTTAACCCGATTGAATATTTGCATCAATTGATCTTGATTTACCTTCAATCCTAGCTCATCGACCCGTTTTTGTAGAAGTTTAGTACCTATGTGTTTACCCATGACAAATCTACGTTGATGACCTACCAGTTCTGGAGTAATAGGTTCATAAGTTTCTGCTTTCTTAATTACACCATCAGCGTGTATTCCAGATTCATGAGCAAATGCATTTTCCCCTACAATGGCCTTATTAGGCTGTAGATAAACACCAGTAAGCCGGGCAACCATCCGAGAGGTTTCATATAACATCTGAATATTGATATCTGTTTTTACATCATATAATGAGTGTAAAGCCACCGCAATCTCTTCTAATGATGCATTACCTGCTCGCTCACCAATACCATTGATAGTAGCATGAACTTCAGTTGCACCGGCCCTGAGGGCAGATAATGAATTGGCCACAGCCAGACCAAAGTCATTGTGGCAGTGGACACTTAAAGGCGCCCCGATTTTGCTTAACTGGCCATAAAATTCCATTGATTTTTCAGGAGTGAGCATTCCCACCGTGTCACAAGCACATATTCGCTTTGCACCAGTTTTAATTCCTTCTTCAAATATTTTAGTTAAAAATTCCATGTCACTTCTGGTGGAATCCTCTGCAGAAAGTTCTACCAGAAGCCCGTGATCCACCGCATATTGGGTAGATTCTATGGCCTGTTCCAGGACTTCTTCTCGAGTTTTACGGAGTTTATGCTCAATATGAAGATCAGAAGTAGGGACTACAAGATGTACACTGTCCACGTCACATTCCAGGGCAGCATCAATGTCTATTTTCACTGCACGGGCAAAACTGCAGATTTCCGCCGAAAGGCCTTCACTGGTAATTTTTTTTATCCCCAGTTTTTCACCAGGAGAAGTTATAGCCGAACCGGCCTCAATAATGTTAACTCCCATAGAATCCAGCTTTAAAGCTATTCTTAGTTTCTCGTCGGGAGTTAATGAAACCCCAGGAGTTTGTTCTCCATCTCTAAGTGTTGTATCGAGTACATTGACCTTCAATTATATCCCCTTCTTAATTTCATAGTATAAAAGTCGTTTAATAATATAAAAATCTGTTAATAGCAATTAAGATATTTTAATGATTTTGCTGATTTACAATTTAACTAATCACTTATAATTTATATCATTTTAATATGTGCATTCAATCCTATTATATTTTAACAATATTTTAATGATGGAATTAATTAATAGATTGGGTTTAAAGTATTATTTAAGAATTTAATTATAGTAAATGATTATCAAAATTTTTAATTATAATTGTAAATAATTTTAAAATTGTGAAATACAAGAAAATATAAATAAAAAAAGATGGTTTATCAGGCTCTTCCCAGCACAGAAATCACACGGGTCAAACTTTTGTGCATTCTAATTTCATGCCTTTCTAATATTTTAAACTCCGTGCCTTGAATAAGGTCATTAACGCTCACATAGTGTGGACTGGCCAGACAAATCAGCCCATTTTCCAGTAAATTGTTACTGATTGATTTTAAAAAGTCCCTGAAAATGGTACTGCTCTCTTCACCAGCAGTTGAAGCTGAAATACCATAGGGCGGATCAGTTACCACCACATTTACTTTTTCTTCCAGATCTAATTTTCGAGCATCTGCTTGAAAAATGTGAAAATCTTTGGCCCTACAATATTCCAGGTTTTTGGCAGTTCCTTTCACCATTTTTTCATCAATATCCGTGCCTAATATACGAGTTCCTATAATTCCCGCCTCAATGAGGATTCCACCAGTCCCACAAAAGGGATCCAGTAATAAATCTCCAGCTTTTGCCCGGGATAAATTAATCATACACCGAGCCAGCTTGGGACTCATTGATCCCGGATAAAAGAAAGGCCTTTTATGGGGTTTAAGATTAAAGAAGTGTTTTTTATCTATTTTTGTTTCCCTTTTTCCAATTAAAACACGTGAACCAACAACCAGCACGCGAATAAATGTTTGGGGTTTTTCCAATTTTACTTTAATTTCTTCCCCGGCCTGGGCTTTTATTAAAGCTCCGAATTTTTTTTCCATTATTTGGGAATCGTTTTCCGGAGATTCTATCTTTTTAACCCGCAGGGCAAAGTTTTCATCAATAATTTCTTTCCAATCAATTGATAAAATATCATTTTCCAGATTATCTATATCCGTATCTTTAATTAAGCTGCAAATTTCATGACCATAGGCAATTCTTTTGGCAATAATATCTGCAGCATCCCCATTGTCCGTTTTAAGCTTTACAATTCCCATTTCGACTTCTTTTAAATCATAGTCAATATTTTCAGCATCTAAAATAGCCCTGAGCTCAGCTAAAGGCAATGTTTCATGTTCTCTTGATAAAATCAGAAAAATTTCCATATTTGGGACACACTCCTGTATAAAACCTTAGGTAGCACAGAAAAGATCAATCCCCTCTTTAAAAGTTCTTTCACCAGAGGCGACTGTGAGTCCATGTCCCCATATGTTGAAATAATATCTTCTGCACCCTTTTCTTTTAGTTTAATAAACATTTCATCCAGATCTTTGTCACTCAGTAGTTCAAAAGTTTTTTGAACCATTAGCTGAGTTTTAAGCTCTTTTTCAAATTCTTTACGGCATTGAACTTCATATTCTTTTAAAATGGAAGTTTCATCCTCATCCAGTGATTTAGTAACCACATCTGCTGCAATTTTAGCACAGGCAAATCCAATAAGCAACCCGCCACCAGTAGTTGGTTTTACCTGGGATGCAGCATCTCCTAAAAGAAGAGTTTTTTTATTTACCAGAGCTTTTTTAGAATCAAAGACTGGTATTTCACCATGATATTTCTTCAAGATTTTTATATCCTGTAAATAATTTTGAGATGGCATAAATTTTGATAAAATCTGTTTTAGAGATGGATAGTCGTGATTACCAAATAATCCGATCCTAGCCTGATTTTCAGATATAGGAATGGACCATATGAATCCTGGTGAGAGAGTAGAATTCACATGAAGATTTACAAAATCCGTTTCCAGTGGTTTTGAAGTTTCAACCAGATATTGTGAAGCTTTAACAGTATTAGAGTTTTTATTGAAAGAATTGGAAACTGAAGATGAATGGCCATCCGCTCCAACAATAACTCTGGCCGATATCTCTTTTTGGCCCTGGTTAGCCAGTTTAACAGTTCCTCTTTCAGAATTAACCGACTTTACATTATGCTTTAATAAAATTTCAGCACCCTCACCAGCAGCTGTTTCTGCTAAATACTTGTCATATCCAACCCTATCTAAAACATAGGCCTGTGTATCTTTTTTAGATACTTTCATAATGTGATTTGAAGGTGAGTGAAGATAAGCTCCATTGACCTCATTTAAAATGAATTCTTCAGGAAGGGTATTTAAATTTTTTACTTTTTTTCCTAAAAGGCCAGCACACTGCAAAGGTAAGCCCACTTCTTTTTTCTTTTCAAGAATGCCTACTTTATAGCCTTTTTTAGCCATTTGTCTAGCAAACGTGGACCCTGCTGGTCCCGCCCCAACTACTAAAATGTCATAGTCACTCATTTTAATCTTTTCCAGATATTACTGTAATTAACAATCCATCAGCGTCAAATTAAATATCAAGGATAAATATTATCTTAGGATTATATTATGAACTCATAATAATTCATTTGAATAATAAAATTCTCTTAAATATCCAATTTGTTTTATTATAATAATTCCTTAATTAGCCTTATCTTAAAATATGAAGAATAGAATCTATGATTAAATTTCGAAAAAATTTCTAAATAAAATTCTGATGTAATAGATTACTATGAAATTATAGATAGATAAAATATGTGTTAAATCCGTGCAAATCTTTTTTATTAATTTAATTTTATTATAATTTTTTTCATATAGAAATAAATAGAATATCTAATCTTTTAAATAATCCAGATTATAGCATTCATCTTCTTTTAAATCTTTCAGAGTGCCGTTCCATGACGTGTTTTTCCTTTTTAGGCGAATTATCGTCTTTTTTTTGTTCAGGCTTTATTTCAGACTTATTAGAACTTTCTTCATTTTCCCAGTATTCTGGATCACTAAAGGATAATTTTTTCTTAAAACTTTTTTCAGGATTATAATAATTTTTACGATTGTTTTTCGACCTAAAAGACTTCCAATCACCTTCCATGATCTGATTTATCTTGTCTTCCAGAATTTCTGGGTGAGGAACATTAGTCAGAACTACATGAGTGTTCTCATGACCACTAAATACTTCAATATCTCCTGAAGAAAGCATTCTCTCCAGGAAACTTTGGTAAATACTAATATCCTCAATTTTATCGTAATACACATAGGCCCTTTTTTTACTGAATATTCCTCTTTTAGTGATAATTCTTAGAGTGGTGAGTTGATATTCCGTATATCTCCATGAAATTAGATCCAGAATAGCCCATAAAATAAGTAAAAACATTAAACCAAATATTATCATGACTGTAGTTTCAACTAAGGGTACCTTAATCGTGTTAATTATTTCATTTTGTATAATTACGGCTAAATTTACAATTGGCCTAAAGAAGTATACTAAAATCAGGAAAAAGATTATTTTAATAATAGCAGATTTACTATGTAAAAATATCCTAGGCCTGCATCTTGAAAGAACTCTCTCACCGGCGTGATAAGATTTTCTACTTCTACCAAACATTGTATCACTTTAATTATGAAAAATATCTTTAAAACAACTTATTTCCAGAGTTCTAGAATATTAAAAACTCAAATTATCTTTAAATAAATTTATTTTTATATGATTTATATCTTTATAAAACTTATTATATCTCCCTAATAATTAAAATAAAGTTTTTAATAAATCAATTTAATGTAATAAATTGATATTAATATTCAAATGATTGAACAAATAATTGAATATATAAAATATATGGAATTAAGAATATAAAATAGAGGTTTAATTTATAATTAGAGAAAATTAATGAAAATTATAAATAAAAAACCAAGCATCGCTTTAAAGGAATTCAAACAATTAAAAGTGAAAATAATGTTCAGAGAAAAAATAAACATTCAGGAAACCCAAATAAACCTGGTAACTGACTTAAAAAACCACCAGCTTTCTGGATTTATTTTAAAACAAAGGATGGAAATTATAAACTTCTCTCATAGAACTCCTGAATTTTTGACATCACTTGAACCACTGATAATTAATGATGGGCCTTTAGTTGTGAAATTAATGGCTCGTGCTGGTAGAAAAGCAGAAGTAGGTCCCATGGCTGCAGTGGCCGGAACCATTTCCCAGCTTTCACTTTCTTTTTTATTAGAAAAAGGATCAAATTATAGCATTATTGATAATGGGGGAGATATTGCCCTTAAAACTAATAAAGACATTAATACTGGCCTTTATGCTGGAACATCATCCCTTTCAGGAAGCATTGGATTTAAAATCAAGGCAAATAAAAAGCCACTAGGCATATGCACTTCTTCAGGGACCGTGGGTCATTCCATTAGTTTTGGAAGGTCCGATTCGGTGACGGTATTTGCTCAAGAGGCCAGTACTGCGGATGCTCTGGCCACATCAATTGCCAATGCTGCCCAAGGAATCAATGATCATGATGCAGTTCAAAATTGCCTGGATAGGGCTGATGATTTTAAAGAGCATTTTAGAGGAGTAATGGTCGTTGTAGGAGAAAATGCAGGGACCTTAGGTAAAATCCCACAATTAGTAAAAACTGATAAAAAGGCTGTTTTAGGTGATTTGTTTGAAATTTAGTTAATAATTATCTAATCTACCACAAATTATGAAACTATGATATTGCAAATAATCAGGAATTATATTTATTCTATTTCTTTATGGTAATTAAATTCAAATTCTATCTTTGACTTTTTTATTTCAAATCGATTATCCAAAAAAATGTTCCAATATTAAACAGCAAAGAACTTTAAGTTGAAATTCAAATCCATAATAACAATTAAATGGATTAATAAGAATATCATGGGAGGTTAAATCTTTGATTAAATATTACTTGGCATTTGGAGCAATCATAGCCATTTTTATTGGTGGTGCTTATTTTTTTGGATTAGAACCAACAAAACTGGATTTAAACAGCGGAGAAAATTTATTCAATTCTCAAATGACTGAATTAAATCAAAGTGGTACAACAGAGCCTTTTTCCACGGTTACTATTAATGGTGAGAATGTTCCCGTTGACAAAAATGGAAATTTTTATAAGGTTATAAAATTAAAAGAAGGTAAAAATGTGGTTAATGTGACATCAAAAGCCCCATTTAAATCTAAAACTGAAACATTTGCAGTTGCAACAGTAAAATCAGATAAAAATGGTACTTCTGGGGATTGGAGCTGGAATGGTACTGTAGAAACTGAATATTAATTAAATTTTATTAAAGTTGAATTTAACTAAACAAGAAAATCAATTATTTAAATTCAATATATTTAACATTTTTAATTATTTTTGGAAAACGACAAATTATATCAGTTTATTTATAATATATTAATAACCAGATTTGTAAGGTATCTAAATGTTCTTTTTATTATTTTTTGATTAAAGTTAGGGGCAAATAGTATGAAAAGGGATATTATCAAAATTAATGAAGAAAAATGTACTGGATGTGGCGACTGTATCACCGGATGTCCCGAAGGAGCATTACAAGTAATTGATGGTAAGGCCAGACTTATCAGCGACCTTTTCTGTGATGGTTTAGGGGCTTGTATTGGAACATGCCCTCAGGGAGCCATAGAAATTGAACAAAGAGAAGCCGAAACATATGATGAGTCTAAAACCATGGAAAATATTATCAAAGGCGGACCCAATGTTATAAAGGCCCATTTACAACACCTACAGGAACACGGCGAAGATAAATTTCTAAATGAAGCCCTTGATTTTTTAAAAGAAAGAAATATTGAAGTTCCAGATTATGAAGAAAAACCCTTGGCCTGTGGCTGTCCCGGCTCCATGACGCAAGAAATTTGTTCAAATAGTTCTGGAAATGATAAAAGTGAATCAACTATTCTAAGTGCTGAGCTACGAAATTGGCCCATACAATTACAGCTTTTACATCCCCAAGCACCTTACTTAAAAAATGCGGATTTATTAATTGCCGCAGATTGTGCGCCATTTGCTTATCCTAATTTCCACCAGAAATTCTTAAAAGATAAAGTTCTGATTATCTTCTGTCCTAAGCTGG
>CAYUFT010000039.1:0-7998 GCA_964444115.1 uncultured Methanobacteriaceae archaeon | reverse complement strand
TTCCACCAGAAATTCTTAAAAGATAAAGTTCTGATTATCTTCTGTCCTAAGCTGGATAAAACCATAGATGATTACGTGGATAAATTAGCAGCGATCTTTGAAACCCAGGATATAAAATCCATATCTATTGTGCATATGGAAGTTCCATGTTGTTCTGGAATTGAAGTTATAGTTAAAAGAGCACTGGAAAAAGCTCAAAAGAACATAAATATCAAGGATTATACTATTTCCATTAATGGAGAGATAAAATAATTCATTTCAGATTAAAATGCATGATCTGAATTCAATAAATTGTTCAATAATTTTATTTTTCCATATATACAATGTGCCCTTCTTCATGGATCTCATGGGCATTATGGGTCACAATAACCATTGTTTTTTCATTTTTTAGGGAATTAATTACTTCATTAATGGCCTCTCTGGAATCAGCATCTATGGATTTAGTTACTTCATCCAAAAGAATAATTGGTGAATTCTTTAAAACTGCCCGGGCCAATGCAATTTTCTGTTTTTCCCCACTGGAAAGGGACATACCATCTTCTCCTACTTGAGTATTATATCCTTCAGGCGTTTTTTCAATAAAATCGTGAATTTTAACCATTTTTGCAACCTGGATAATTTCCTCTTTAGATGCTCCTAAATTACCTATTTTAATGTTATCATAAATAGAACCATCAAATAGAAATGGATCCGAGAATATCATAGAAATATTATGGATTAAAGAGTCTTTTTTTATTTCTTCAATGTCTTGCCCATCAATTTGGATATTTCCACCATCCATAGGGTAAAGTGAACAGATTAATTTGAGAATGGTACTTTTTCCGGTTCCATTGTCACCCACAATGTAATTCAACCCTTTGACCAAGGTAGCATTGAAATCATTAATAATAGGCCTATTATCATAAGAAAAGGAAACATTCTCTAATTTTATTTCGCCATTAGTAATTTTTAGCTCATGGGATCCATTATCATCAGATTCCATGTCAAACAATTCTTTTACTCTATCAAAGGCAGGTAGGGCACTTTTATAGGATGTCCAAAGTGTGGAAAGTTGAGAAATTGGTGAGAAAAATAGAGACACATATGAAATGAAAGCGGTGAATGACCCCAAACTTAAACTACCATCAATAACCATGTATCCACCAAAAATGATTAGTAAAACTGTGGGAACCGCAAAAATAAGAGATGCTAAAGATGAGTTTAAGGAGGAAGTCTTGGTGTAGTTAAGAGAAACATCAAAATAGTCATCCATTTGATTTTTAAATCTTTTTTGAGACCATTTTTCAAGGTTGAAAACTTTAATAATGGGAATTATCGCTAAATTTTCCTTTAAGAACGAATAGGCCGATGCATTAATTTCTAAAAATGATTTTTGAATTATTTCCATTCTTTTTCCAAAGAATTTGGAGGATATTACAAATAAAATTACAGGACTCATGACTATCAATGCCAGTTGAGCATTTAAAGAAAACATTATTGCAAAAGGAACAAATATACCCACAATACTCATAAAAAGTTGGGGAATAAGACGCACTGGTACGTTTATAGCGATTTGAGTATTACTTATTATACGAGTAATTAAATCTCCAACTTTAAATGCACTGGAGCTTTTCAGTGAAGAATTTTGAATAGCCTCAAAACAGCTCTCAGAAACATCTTTTAGTAAAACTAATTGTAGTCTACCTGTTACAAAGCTATTAAAGTAGTTAGAAACTGAAGATATTAAATACATTAAAATAATGCCCATGACGATATAAGGAAATAAGCCCAGTTCTCTTCCAATAAAAACATTATCAACCAGGGCCTTTATCAATAATGGGCTGATAAAAGAGAAAAGTAAAGTGAAAAAGCTTAAACCAAGAATAATTATTAATGTTAGGATATGTTGTTTTATAAATTTATTAAAGAAAAATCTGAAACTCTCTTTAATTAAACTCTCTTTTACCATGTTTTTCATTAATATTTCCATTATTTAAATTATTTATGCTAAAATAAAGTAGAAGATAGATTAAAATAAATCACCAGTTATACATACAGTACCATTGACCATAAGCAAAGCAGCTAGTATTTGGACATTTCCATCCTTCTTTAACGACTACCGAAGGAATTAGTAGTCTACAATCAGATTGTTGAGTTTCTATTTTCCCTATAATCATAGAATCCATATTATCATCCTTTTTTGATTTAATTATGAAATTGTTTTTAAATAATAAATTCAAGTTTTATTCCTAGATGGCTAAAGGACAAATTCCATTAGAAAAAAGCTTGAAAAAATAATTATCATAAGAAATGCAAGTCTCGTCACAATAAACAAGTACTGGGCCAGAATTAGTCCTTTTACTTTCAACTTTATTCAATTCACTAATTCCAAGAACATCAACCATAAAAACAACTCAAAATCTAAATAAATAAAATATTTTATTTTAGTTTATTACCATCCAGTAAATGGACAGTACCATTTACCATAAGATGGACAGTCAGTACGATCACAGGCCCAATTAGAAACTGTCACACCAGAGTTAGCTTCAATTTCCTTCTGACAAACACCTTTTCTAGTTACATCATTTTCAATCATCAATATCCCCTCCAATTCATTAAATATAAATCATTATTATCAACATGTTTCAGAACACACACCACTTTCAATTGTTTTTTCCCCATTTCAATTAAATCATCCAAATTCCCACCCACGCTTTGTTATATTTCTATTAATATATAGTAACCTTTAAATATATAAAGTTTTACTTTTAAATTTAAAATGGAAATTTAAAATAATCAAAACTAATTCAAAATGAGAAATTTAGCAAAAATTAAAATCTCTAAAAAATATACTATATGTTAGATTTAAAAATGTAAAATTTTTAAAAATGTGAAATTTATGTCCAAAAAATATTTTTTAATATTTATTTTTCTAATTATTTTTGCAGTTTCAGTGACAGCCATGTTTTTCATGGATCATAGCACAACAACCACTACATCATCCTATTTCAACCAACAACAGCTAGCTAAGATAAATAAATCAAGTTCTAGTTATTCTTTTGTGGTTTATGGAGATAATCGTGATTCTAAAGGGCGTTTTAATAAAATGCTTCTGGACATTAATAAAAGAAATGTTGATTTTGCCCTGGCCAATGGTGATTTGGTATCAATTGGAAGTAAAAGTGAGTTATACGGATTTATAAATCAAATTAAAATATCTAAAATCCCAACCATAACTATTATCGGAAATCACGAGCTCTATCCCAATAAGGGATCAACATATTACCGCCAGATATTTGGGCCAACTTATTATTCGTTTACTACCAAAAATGCCTATTTCATCATATTAGATGATTCCAATAACCGGGGATTAGGTAGTGTTCAGAGGCAATGGTTACTAAAAGAGCTTAAAAAGAGCCAAAAATATAGGCATAGATTTATTTTTTTACATACCCCATTATATGATCCTCGGAAAGGAAAGTATGTTCAAGGTCACAGTTTGACTAATTTAAAGGCCGCACAAGACATGAACAATTTATTTGATAAATATAAGGTTACTATGATATTTTCAAGCCATATACATGGTTATTTCAGAGGGAAATGGCATAAAACTCCGTATATAATTACTGGCGGGGCAGGAGTAGATTTAGCAGGAACAAATCCTAAGAATTTCTTCTTTAATTACGTTATTGTACATTTAAATGGAAATAAAGTGATTTATCAAGTAGTAAAATATTGATTAAAAGATTAAATCATAGATTAAAAAAAAATCTGTAATAGTAGACCTGAAAAAAGTATAGGAATAAATTACATCAAAAAATAGTAATTTCAAAAAATAACTCTAAAAAATCATATAAACTTGAATTTTCAAAAAAATATTTTAATTAATATGAAGTTAGCCTCAGATCGCCCATCATTCATCACAGTTCAGAGCTCATAGGGTTCATCACTGGCTAAAAAATAATCATTTAATAAAATAATTATTTTCAAACTAAAAATAAAAAATAGATTATTTGGTTAATTATTATAAAGATCTATTAACCAAACATCACTCCAGCTTCTTTATTATAGCCTTCTTCGTTTTCCACACCGATTATTTTATCAACAGCATCCATAAAATCATTCATGGTTACTTCTTCTCGTTCTTCTCTTATGGCAAACATACCAGCTTCAGTACAAATTGCCTTAAGATCGGCGCCTGAAGCACCATCACTTAGATTAGATAAAAGTTCTATGTCAACTTCTTCTGCTAAGGCCATTCCACCAGTGTGAATTTTCAAAATTGCGCGTCTAGCATCATCATTTGGTATTGGGACCTCAATAAATCTGTCAAAACGGCCAGGACGCAATAGAGCAGGATCCAGAATATCGGGCCGGTTAGTTGCCGCGACTATTCCCACATTTCCTCTGGCTTCAAAACCATCCAGTTCTGCTAGAAGTTGCATTAAAGTTCTTTGAACTTCTCTGTCCCCACTAGTAGAGCTTTTGAGTCTTTTGGCAGCCACAGCATCAATCTCGTCAATAAATATTATACTCGGAGATTTTTCTTTGGCCAGTTCAAATACGCCTCTTACTAGACGAGCACCTTCACCAATATATTTTCGAACGAATTCAGAAGCTACTATCTTTATAAAAGTAGCATTGGTTTCATGAGCAACTGCTTTGGCCAGTAAGGTCTTTCCAGTACCCGGCGGACCGTAAAGAAGAACTCCTTTTGGAGGTTCGATTCCAATTTTCTTAAATAATTCTGGTTTTTTAAGTGGTAATTCAACAGTTTCCTTTACTTCAACAACTTGATCTTCTAAACCACCAATTTGTTCATAGGAAACATTAGGTTTCTCATCAACTTCCATACCAGTAACTACTGGATCTTTTTCAGATGGTAAAACATCTACAATACTGAAAGTCTGTTGATTTAGTGCTACACGAGAGCCAGGTTCGAGTAATTTATCATCAAGGAATCTTGAGTAATTAATAACAAAGTGTGGGCCAGTACTACTTTTAACAGCAATTCTATGGTCGTCCAACACTTCAGTGATTGTGGCTATGACTAAAGGGGGTGATCTGAATCTTTCAACTTCTCCTCGAAGGGATTTAACTTCTCGGTCCAGTCGAATTTTTTCATTTTCGATTAAAACCTTATCTTTTTCGAGTTTTCTGACTTTCCACATCAGATTTCTCTTTGTTTTCGTATTATCTTCTTTAAGTATTCTTATTTCTTTTTTAAGGTCTTCAATCTTTTTTAGTGTGCTTTGAGAGGAATTTTCCATGAGCTTAGAACACTCCTATATAAATTTTATTGATACTACATTTGTTTTAGTAATATTTAAATATTGAGGTAAGAATTAAATAAATATAAAAACAAAGGGATCTTTATGAGATGCGAGATTTGCGGGAAAAAAATTATTGATGAACCAATTACTACAAAAATCGACGGATCTACCATGAAAGTTTGCAAAGACTGCTCTAAATTCGGTAAAATCCAGAGACCACCATCCAAACCAGCCCAAGCTCGAGGGCCTCAAGGAACAGCACGAGGAAGAAGAATACCTCAAAGCCGCCCGAGAAGAAGAGAAACAACTTACGAGTTACTTGAAGATTATAATACCATTATAAGACAAGCCCGAGAAAAGAAAGGCTGGTCTCGTGAAGATTTAGGAAGAAAAATTAATGAAAAAGTATCTGTGGTTTCTAGACTAGAAACTGCTCATATGGCACCAGATACAAAACTGGCCCGAAAAATTGAGAAAATTCTCAAGATAGATCTTTTAGAAAAAATAGAAGATACTACTGGTGAGGAATTTAAAGCGAATTCCTTAAAAGGATCTACTATTGGAGATATAGCTCGAATTAAAAAACACTAACAAAACTTATTTTAAATATTATTTTTTTATTTTTAGTGAATTTATAAAGATTAAAAACAATTTAAAATTATTTAATTACTATTTCTTAAGATTAATTATTGTTTAAAAATTCTATAAATTTCTTAAAAATTCAAATAAAAAAATTATATGAAAGAATTCAAATAAAATATTTTTTAGTAAAAAAATGAATTAAAATAATGAAATAGTATTAAAAATAACTATTTCTTACCTTTATTCAATTTATGCGAATAATAACCTTTTAGTACAGGTGCACGACTGAATTCTGCTTTTAAAGTTTTAAATTCAGGATATTCATCACTTACAATAATAACATGGGCTGGAGGATGAATTTTTTTGGCCTGCATTATACTTTTAGTGGCATTTTCCTGAACAGTGATAACTGCTGAAATAACAGCTTTCTTCTTTAATTTCTTCTTTAAAATGCTTTCAGCAAGATTATCTGCAAATTCATTCTCAATCAATCTAGGTTTTCCATTAATTTTCAATCCAGCATGTCTTTCAATATCTGCAAGTGAGTTTAGAAGTTTTGCCTGATTATCGGCTCTTAAAAGAATTAATGACATTTTTTTCTCCGTATAAAATATTGAATTAGTTTAATAATTAGATTGTTTATTCTGTTATTTCCTTTTAAATGAAGTTATTAAAGTACTTCTAAATAGAACCAGAAGAACCATTACAAAACCAATGGCTGTTTGAATATTCCCTAAAATATTCAGTAATCCGGAACTTACCGGCAAATTCCAAGCTGGTGAAGTTCTTGAATTAGGTAATGGTGTGAAATAAACACCTACGGCCTTAGAATTTTGTTTTACATTAATATCCTTAGGTTCTACATAATTTACCCCGACTAGCAATCCATTACCAATTCCTTTATTAATTGAACCGGCAATGGCATTAGCACTATATCCATTCTTTTTAACAGAAGCTTTTACAATTTCTTGAGTTGTTTCCACCACTCCAGTTTCATCAGTTCCATAAACTGAAACCATAACCGTGTTTTGAGTGACTGTAATTGCACTGGCCAATGCTTCATATGCATAAATTGTTTTTAAAGAACTTCCATCTATAGGGCACCTTTCATAATTTTCTGCTTCAGGATAGCCTACACTCCAACCATCAACAGGGCAAACCTTAGTATATGCTTCATTCATTGGAAAACCCGTTTCATTCAACTTTTCAGGAGTGAACATGTCCCCAGTAGATATTCCTGAAACTAAATTAACAGCTCCTCCACCGTATTTTTCACCAGCATCTTTTGATACTTCTTCAAATACTTTTCCCATAATATAAGTAGACGAGTATCCATCTCGAATCATTTTACCAATATTAATTGCTGTTTCCTGCCTAACCCGGGTAGCAGTACCATATTGAGGATTCCCATGAGTATTACGAAGGTGTATAATAGCTCCTCGTTGGCCTGCAGGTAAAACAGCAAGTCCTCCCGAGCGTAAAGTAGCCGTTATAACCCCATTGTCATCTACCGTAACCAAATATGCATCAAAAGATCCTCCGACTGCAGCCCCAATGGTAGGTCCTCCCACCACAACACGTATTCCACTATATGAGTTAGCAGATCCTGCAGCTTCGGAAGGTGTAGCTCCATTTTCAAGCAAGGATATGGCCTTTACAATAGCTAAAAGTCTTTGATAGGAATTACCTTCCCCACCAGATAGAACTGCAAACTGCTGATCCTTAGACATTATAAACGTAGATTGAAACATGTTCTCTGCAAAAGACATACTTCCTGCGGCAGCACCATTGGGATCTTTTCCACTAGGATCCGTGATAACTATAACGTTCATAGTTGCCGAAACAGCGCTAGTAAGCATTATAATTGTAAGGAAAAATAGGGCAATTTTTAATTTTCGCATCATAATCACCCCGAAGTCGTATTTTTAACAGTGACTGTAGAAAAGTCCTCAATTACATTAACCGTGACAATACCAGTTTTTTTATCAACTTTTATGTCCGCCGCCACAATAGGAGAAACTTGTGTTCCGGGAATAGTAGTTCGTTTCACAAATGTCTCAGCATTTGAAATAGCCTCATTTAAAGGAACTTGGCGCTTAGTAGTAACTAAAACATCGCCCTTAATATAACTACCAGATCTAAATCCTGCTGCAGCAATATTATT
>CAYUFT010000038.1:17394-18690 GCA_964444115.1 uncultured Methanobacteriaceae archaeon | reverse complement strand
CATAAAATCTATGCCAAATCATTACCTCGAATCATGGGCAAAAAATTCATAGGAAAAGTAACATTAAGAAACTATAAAACGACATCAGTTGCCAGCAGCAACCCAATGGTAGCAAGACCAATTAAAATCTAATTATTCATTGATAAAATCCCCAAGTCGTTTTATTGCCCCCATTTTTTCTTTATTATTCAAATTCGATTGTTCCAGGGATTCTTTAAGTGTATTAATAGAATTATCATAAACTTCTCGATCAACAGGATAGGGATATCCGTCTTTTCCACCATGAGTAAAACTATATTTTACAGGATCCTTCCAACTGGCAGGTTCTCCAAAAACAAGATCCGAAATAAGGGCCATTGCTCTGATTTTTTTAGGTCCAAAACCTTTTAACAAAATAAGATCTTGATAATTTTCAGGCTGAATTTCCCAGGCCTGCTTTAACACTTGGAATTCACGATCTGAAAGATCCATATCCAGAACAGGGTGGTGATGAGGCATATTAAGCTCTGATTTTTCACCTGAAAAGTCACTTAGCAAAGTTTGCATACTATTTTTATTATTAAAGTATTTTCGAAGGTGGTCTGGATTGTCACAAATTAAGTCCACACTTATTTCTCGTGCCTTTTCACTTTCCATATCCACCATATTCAATGAATTTTCCTCTTTTAAATCACAAGAAATAGCAGCGTGGGGATTTGACAAATAATCGTCCACTGATTCTCCTAACCAGTGATATCGGCGAGCATATTTGTTGTATTCATTCATTCCCTGTTGAACTACTGCCCAGTTTCCTTGGTCATTAATAAAAAATGTGTGCTGGTACAACTGATAACCGTCTTGTATACATGAATTATCGATTTTAGCAGATAGCCTACTGGTTTGAATCAGTTTTTCTATGTTTTTACTATTAATAGAAAGGGCATCACCAGATCCAGCAATTTCTTCAGGAGTCTTACGAGATGCTTTTCCTTTTCCCCCAGCAACTATAAAACCATGTGACTCTGGATTTAATGCAATTTTTAAAGCTCCACAAGTAGTTGTGGTTGTTCCAGAAGAATGCCAATCGAATCCTAGCACGCAGGAGAATGCTTGAAACCAGAAAGGATCCGATAAACGTCTTAAAAGTTCATCACTACCATATTCATCAATTATAACTTCACTGATTCCTCCAGCAAGCTTAATCATCCTACTAAACAGCCATCGTGGTGGATGGCCTCCATGAAGCGGTAGATTAGCAACTCCTTTTCTTTTCATAATGTAAATATATTTAAAATAAGATAATAATTTTTTGAATGT
>CAYUFT010000038.1:15258-17294 GCA_964444115.1 uncultured Methanobacteriaceae archaeon | reverse complement strand
AAATTAAAGATTGAAAGTAAATATGCAGCTATCTGAACCACTAGCAATGGTTGATTTGCGTTTTACAGTTCCTTCTAAGTTTGTCCAATCAAAACTGCGATTAATAATAGCTTGACAGTTTATACAGAATATGGGATTATTTTTAGCTTCCTCTTTCCAAGGACAGTTATCAAATTCAAAGTACCATCGAGGACTTTTTTCAATAATACCCACTCTTATTCCAAAGTCACTGAATATCTCAGATAACCAAGCTAAATATGAGTCAAATATATCCTGTCCATCTTCAGTATCCTTAGTGATTCCAAATTCTTCCATTTTATTTTCAAATGAAGGCTTCATATCTTCTTCTAATTTTTCCCCAAAGGCATTAAAAAGCATGTCTCGCATTTCCATTTCACTTTGAGAACCACTAGTAGGAATAGCTTGAACAATAAAATTGTGAAAATTGTCTAAAATTTGTTTTTTAATTATTTCCTTTTCTTTTTTGGCATTTTTATGTTTAAATAAGGCCATTTGAATATTAGCATTCAATTCCGTGGATTTAAATGGTTTTATAATATATCCATAGGGTTGGGTGACTCTGGCTCTCATAAGCATTTCTTCATCAGCATAAGCCGTTAAATAAATTATAGGAATATCCTGGTATTCATGAATAGCGTGGGCTGCTTCGATACCATCCATATCTCCTTTTATAACTATATCCATTAATATTATATCTGGAACATGCTCCCTAGCAGCTCGAACTGCATTCTCTCCTGATGCAACCATTTCTACAACAGTATGTCCCATGGTTTCTAATTTATGTTTAATTCCCATGGCCACAATACTTTCATCTTCTACAACCAGAACCCTTGCATTAGCCATTACTTCATCCCCTACTTTCATTAAATAATTTTTTTCATATCTATTAAATTACATTCTTTCCTTATATTTTAGTTCTTTAAACCTAATTTCAAATTTAGAAGGTTTTGATATTTTTAATGTTCCATCAAGTTGATTTATAAGATTATTAACAATTTGAAGGCCTAAAGAATCGGTTTTCTCCACATCTAAATCTTCAGGAAGGCCAATTCCATCATCAGATATTGATAAACAATAATCTGAATCATTGATTCTATGAAAATATACATTTATAGTTCCATTTCTATCAGGAAATGCATATTTTAATGAGTTAGAAATAAGTTCGTTTATAATTAATCCACAAGGAACTGCAGTATCTATACTCATCAGAGCATTATCAATATCAAGATTAGATTCTATAACTTGACTATCTTTTTCATAGGAATATAATAAATCACTTACCATACTTTGGACATAATCTTTAAGATTTATTTTAGAAATATCTCTAGATTGATACAATTTTTCATGAATTAATGACATGGCTTGAATCCTATTCTGGCTTTCTTGATAGAGGTCAATTAATTTTTGATCATCAATCTGAGCAGATTGTAGGGTTAAGAGAGTGGATATTATTTGCATATTATTTTTTACCCGATGATGTATTTCTCTTAGAAGAAGTTCCTTTTCGTTAAGAGAATTCTTAATTTTATTTTCAGCAATTTTTCTATCACTAATATCCATAAAAGATATAATCCCCTTTTCAGTACCAGGTATAAGTTCAGAAGTAGCAAAAAAATCCTTAATTTTTCCTTCACGATTTTTTAACATAACTTCATAATTTTTAGGAATTGCTAAGGGATTTATTCTTTGCATACGAAGGTATCCTTCCATCCTTTCCAAATCATCACTGGCCACAAATTCCAACCACTTCCGATGGTATTTTAATTCTTTATTGGTATATCCTGAAAATAATTCAAATTCAGTATTTACTAAATAGATGGTCGTATCTTTTTCAAAAATTACAGATAAAGTACCAGTATTCTCAAATATGGCTTTATATTCCTCACCTTGTTTCTTAAGAGCTTTTTCAGCCTGCCTTTGTTTAGTTACATCTTTTCCTTGTAAAAAATAGTTTTTTTCTTTCCCTAGTTCAACTAGAGTAATGGTAATTTCCAGTATTTTTTCAATGCCATTAA
>CAYUFT010000038.1:0-15158 GCA_964444115.1 uncultured Methanobacteriaceae archaeon | reverse complement strand
TTCCCTAGTTCAACTAGAGTAATGGTAATTTCCAGTATTTTTTCAATGCCATTAACATAGAATACTAGTTCGTTTACATAGATTTCCTCAGAAAACAAATTATTAAAATCACTTAATTTAACCCAATTTCGTATATTGTGGCCCATAATTTCTGAGCATGGTTTTTCCATGAATTCTAATCCAGCATCATTACAGTCAATGAAATTTCCATCTTTCTGGCAAACAAATATGGGATTTTTAGATTTCTCAAAGAGAGTCCTATATTTTTTTTCGTTCTCTTTTAATGATTTTTCAGCAATTTCCCTATTTCTATGCTCTTTAGATTCATTCAAAGCCCTTATAACCGCATGGGAAAGTTTTGTAAGATTATTTTTAAGTACGTAGTCCGTCGCACCTTCTTTTAGCATTTCAACTGCATAATCTTCCCCAATTTTACCACTGACAAAAATAAAAGGAATATTTGGTGTTTTTTTCTTAGTAATTTTCAAAGCAGAAAGCCCATCAAAATGCGGCAAAGATTGATCTGCCAATATTACATCGGGATTAAATTCAATAATTTCTTTTATAAAATCATCTTTAGTTTCCACGCGATGGGACAAAAAGTCAAGACCTTCTTTTCTTAGCTCTCGCTCAGAAAGTTCCGCATCTAAAGGAACGTCTTCCAGAATTAAAACCTTGATTTTATTCATATTTTACCACATTTACCTTAAAATAATGCACTTAAATGTGATTTACATAATTTATCTGATTTCAGATTAAATTATCACCTGATTTCAATTGATTTCAGATTAAATTTCATTTGATATCTATTTGAATCATGGAGGATTATTAATCAGCATCCAGTAAAAACCAAGGGTCGAAACAGCATCAATAAATTGATCAAATTCCACAGGTTTACTTACATAACTGTTAACACCTAACTCATAACTTTCAACAATATCCCTATCTTCTTTAGATGATGTTAAAACAACAACTGGGATTTTACGAGTATTTTCTTCGGCTTTTATCCGCTGTAAAACTTCTAATCCATCAACTTTAGGCATCCTTAAATCAAGAAGTATTAATTTTGGAAGATCATCTGGATTTCTATGAGAATATTCTCCCTTGGCAAAAATAAAATCAAGTGCTTCTTCACCATCTTTAACCCAAACAACCTGGTTAGCCATGTTTTTTCTTTTCAATGCTCTCATGGTGAGTTCAGCATCAGTAGGATTATCTTCCACAAGCAGTATCTCAATTTCTTCCATTCCCATTTAGATTCACCTTTTAAGTTATTTTTTTAGTTATTCATTTATAATCAGATTATAATGCATATGAACTTTAAATAATTTATTAAAGGAATTTATATTTTTCAAATTTTTTGCAAAAATTATGATGCCTCAAATAAATTTAGTTTTTTGGCTTAGTTTTAGGTAAAGAGAAATATATGGTTGCACCATTATTAACTTCTCCTTCTCCCCAAACTTTCCCATCATGTCTCTTTACAATACGTTGAACAATTGTAAGGCCCACACCAGTTCCTTCAAATTCTTCAGGGCTGTGTAGACGCTGGAAAAGACCAAATAACTTATTTATATACTTCATATTAAATCCAGCACCATTATCTGAAACAAAAAAGACGTATTCACCTTTTTTATCTTCATAACCTACAATTATTTCCGCAGGGTCTTTTTTTGATGTGAATTTTATGGCATTCCCAATTAAATTGGTGTAAACCTGATAAATCAAGGCACGATCTCCATAAGTTACCGGAAGTTCATCAATAGTTAAGTTAATATTTCTATTTTCGGTTTGATTCGAAAAATCATTATAAACAGATTGGGCCAGGGATTTCATGTCTATTTTAGTAGAATTCATATCTTGACGGGCAGCACGGGACAATAGTAATATATCATCTATGAGTTGCCCCATTTTTTTGGTATTGTCTCTAATGATGTTCAAAAGCCTAATTCCTTCTTCATCAAGCTCATCTTCATAATCTTCAACCATTATTCTAGAAAATCCATCGATAGCTCTTAAAGGAACTCTTAAATCATGAGAAACAGAATAAGCAAAAGCTTCTAGCTCGTCATTAGCATCAGCTAACTTTTCAGCCTGTTCACCTAATTCTTCATTAAGTTTTCTCAATGAACGAACTCTTTCCACCCTTTCAGAAAGAAGTGCTACCATTACGACTATTAACATTAAAAGAATTAGTCTAAATGCATCTTCAGATATATTTAATCCTAAACTATTAGATATGGGTTGTAAAACAATAAGTGCAATTGCAACAACCACCGGTATCAATAAAAATATTTTTTTACGACCTAAATTAAGTCCTGACCTTAAAGGAATATAATCACCCCTAAATCATTTAAATTTAAAAAATCAAAGTTAATAAAATTATAATAAGAATCCTTAAAATCAAAATCATGGCCATTATCAGAGCATGATAAAAATATACCTATAAAAGATAGAATCAAGGAAAATTTTTTAATTGGAATATTTAATTTCTCCGTGACCATGTTATCACTGATAATATATAATTTTCATTATTTATAAAGCATTAAGCATAAACTTGTGATTTCAATAATTTCTCCCTATTTCTATTTTATTAAAATTCTATTATCTAAAATTAGAAATTGAATAAATTAAGGGGAATTAGTAAAAAAGAAATTAAAATAAAGTGATTAAGAATTTATTTAATAAAATATTTAATTTAAATGAAAAAATTAGTAACTAAATAATTTAAAAATAATTATTTAGAGTGGCTTTGAAGAAGATCTCTGCTAAAAAAAAATAATTATTTAGAGTGGCTTTGAAGAAGATCTCTGCTTAAAGGTGTGGAATTTTCAGTCAATATCTCTTTTAAAAACTGGCCAGTATAAGTTCCAGATGCAGCTATTTCTTCTGGTGTTCCGGTGGCAACTACCAGACCTCCACCATCTCCACCTTCAGGTCCCAAATCAATTATATAATCTGCAGTTTTGATAACATCCAGATTGTGTTCAATAACTACAACAGAATTGCCTGAATCAGTTAAACGACCTAAAACGTGAAGCAATCTCTTTATATCTGCAAAGTGTAATCCCGTAGTAGGCTCATCCAGTATATAAAGTGTCCTTCCAGTACTTTGTCTACTTAATTCCTTGGCCAATTTAACTCTTTGAGCTTCCCCTCCAGATAATGTAGTGGCTGATTGTCCCAAACGGATGTATCCCAGACCCACATCATCTAAGGTTTGTAATTTCTTTTTAATTTTTGGAATGTTTTCAAAGAATCCTACTGCTTCCTCTACAGTCATATCCAAAACTTCTGCAATGTTTTTACCTTTATATCGAATATCTAATGTTTCATCATTGTATCTTTTACCTTTACAAACCTCACAAGGCACATAAACATCAGCTAAAAAGTGCATCTCTATTTTAATAATTCCATCACCACTACAAGCCTCACAGCGACCGCCTTTAACATTGAAACTAAATCTACCAGGTTTATAACCTCTTTTCTTAGCTTCAGGAGTTTCGGCCATTAATTCACGGATGTAGGTAAATACTCCAGTGTAAGTTGCCGAGTTAGAACGTGGCGTTCTACCTATAGCTGATTGATCAATGATAATTATTTTATCTATGTGCTGAACACCTTCAATTTTCTCATGAATGCCAGCATTCATGTGTTTTCTATTGATTTTTTCATAAAGGCCTTTATATAATATTTCATTGATTAAAGTACTTTTTCCAGAGCCGGATACTCCAGTAATGCAACTAAATACTCCTAAAGGAATTTCAACATCAATATTCTGAAGATTGTTTTGTTGGGCACCATGAATGGTAATGAAGTTTCCATTAGAACTTCTCCTTTTTTCAGGCAACGAAACGGACTCCCTTCGTGAGAGATAGTTTCCAGTGATTGAATTCTCATTGCTTATGATTTCTGAAGGCGTTCCTGTGGCAACCACATGACCACCATGCTCTCCAGCACCAGGACCCACATCAACCACATAATCTGCAGATAATATAGTTTCTTCGTCATGTTCCACCACAATAAGAGTATTTCCAATGTCCCTTAATCTTTTCAAGGTTTCAATGAGACGTACATTATCTCTCTGGTGCAATCCAATGCTGGGTTCATCTAAAATATAGAGAACTCCTACCAGACCAGAACCGATTTGAGTGGCTAGACGAATACGTTGGGCCTCTCCACCAGACAAAGTACCTGAAGATCTACTAAGTGTGATATAATTAAGTCCCACATCCACCAGAAATTTTAAACGTTCATTAATTTCTTTTAGAACTTCTTTAGCAATGAATTCTTCTCTTTCAGATAGTTTAAGGCCTTGGAAGAATATTTGAGATTCTTTAATGGGCATTTCTACAACTTCAGCTATAGATTTCTCCCCAATAGTAACTGATCTACTTTCAGGCCGCAGACGACTGCCATCACACACTGGACAGTTATGATTACTCATGAACTGTCCCATGTAACTTCGCATGTAATTTGACTTTGTTTCCAAATAAATACGTTCCATTCTCTTGATTACACCTTCAAATTTCCGGTTTACTCGATATGAACGATTTTTTCTTTTAAATGAAAATTCTACTCTTTCAGATGAACCATAAAGAATAGCTTTTTGATATTCAGGATCCAAGTCCTGGAAAGGAACATCCATACTAAATCCAAAATGCTCAGAAACGGCTTGTAACATCTGTTGATAGTAATTCTCTTTAGTAGTTGATTTGCTCCAGGGCACAATGGCTCCTTCACTTAGTGAAAGTTCTGGATTAGGAACCACCAATTCTGGATCAATTTCTAATTTACTTCCCAACCCATTGCACTCAGGACAAGCCCCATGCGGGCTATTGAATGAAAACATACGTGGACTAATTTCTTCAAAGTTAATTCCACATTCTACACAGGCAAAGTGTTCGCTGTATATTTTTTCCTCAGGTTCTGATAAAATTTCACCATTTTCAGCTTTTGACCCACCAGATCCATAAACAATAATTAAAATTCCTTCTCCAAGCTCCAGGGCAGTTTCCACAGAATCTGCTAATCTTCTCTGGAAATCAATGTCCGATCGGATAACCAAACGGTCCACTACTACTTCTATAGAGTGTTTTTTATTTTTATTCAATTCAAAATCTTCTTCTAAATCAGAAACTTCACCATCAACTCTTACTCTAACAAATCCCTTGGTTCGAAGATTTTCGAATACTTTTTGATGTTCTCCTTTTCTATCTCTGATAACTGGGGCTAGAACTTGTATTTTTGTTCCTTCACCCCTCAATAAAATATTTTCTACAATCTGACCAGTAGTTTGTTGTGAAATTTCTTTTCCACAGTTGTAGCAATGTGGGGTTCCTATTCTAGCAAATAGAAGTCTTAAATAATCGTAAATTTCAGTTATGGTTCCCACTGTTGAACGGGGATTCATTTTAGTTGTTTTCTGGTCAATAGAAATTGCGGGAGATAGTCCTTCAATATAATCTATCTCTGGTTTTTTCATTTGCCCTAAAAACTGCCTAGCATATGCTGATAGTGATTCGACATATCGACGTTGCCCTTCAGCGTAAATTGTATCAAAGGCCAGTGATGACTTCCCAGACCCACTAAGCCCGGTGATTACTATTAATTTGTCTCTAGGTATCTCCAAATCAATATTTTGTAAATTATGCTCTCGAGCACCTTTAAGCACTATGCTCCCTTTTTTATCTGTTATTTCGGGACTCATAAGATTAAACTCCTTATAATTTTATTTTTTTAATAGAATGATTATTTAGTTAAATGTGATTTGATTTTAAGTTGGTACTTCAATTAAATTTAATAATTCCTCATTACATTATTATTTTACATTATAGATATTAAATTAGCTTAAATTATTTTTAATGCTCTTTTATCATTTAGAAACGCCTTTAAGAACCATTAATTGGTCTCTAATCTTAGCTGCCTTTTCAAAATCAAGACCAGTTGCAGCAGCTTTCATGTCTCTTTCTAAATCATTGATTAAAAGTTTTAATTCGTCTTTTGGCATTTTTTCAAGGTCACTGAAATCTTTAAGATCCAGATTTTCCCCTTCTTTCTTCTCTTTAAGACTTCTCATGGTATTATGCGGTTCAATTCCATGTTTTTTATTGTAATCATTCTGCACTTTCCGACGATTGTTAGTTATATTAACTGCATTTTTTACAGAATCGGTTAATACATCAGCATACATTAAAACCTGTCCATCTACATTACGGGCTGCACGGCCAATAGTTTGTATTAATGATGTTTCAGATCTAAGGAATCCCTCTTTATCAGCATCTAAAATTCCCACCAGACCTACTTCAGGAAGATCCAGGCCTTCTCTTAAAAGGTTGACTCCTACCAAACAATCAAATTCTCCCCGCCGTAAATCATCAATAATTTCAATCCGCTCCAGAGTATCAATTTCAGAGTGAAGGTATCTGACTTTAATACCAATTTTAGCATAGTAATCAGTGAGATCTTCGGCCATTCTTTTAGTAAGTGTGGTTACCAAAATCCGTTGATCCATTTTTATTTTTCGCTGTACTTCAACCAGCAAATCATCTACCTGACCTTTAACCGGCCGCACTATAACTTCTGGATCAACCAGCCCCGTGGGTCTAATGATTTGCTCCACTACATTTAGACTTCTTTCCAGTTCATAGTTGGCTGGTGTGGCTGAGACATAAACAACTTGATTGACAATTTTTTCAAACTCATGGAACTGCAGAGGCCTGTTTTCACCAGCAGAAGGCAGTCTAAATCCATAATCAATAAGAGTATCCTTCCGGGCCTTATCCCCGTTGTACATCCCCCTAATTTGAGGTGCGGTAACGTGAGATTCATCAATAATTGTTAAAAAATCATCAGGGAAGTATTTTAACAGAGTATATGGTATTTCGCCCCATTTTCGATCGCTGAGGTGCAAAGTATAATTTTCAATACCAGAACAATATCCCATTTCCTTTAACATTTCTATGTCAAATTTTGTACGTTGTTCTAGACGCTGTGCTTCAACCAGTTTATTCTGAGAATTTAAAACTATTAAACGTTCTTCTAATTCTTCTTCAATATCTTTCAAAGCCGCTTTCAGTTTATCTTCACCAATAACAAAGTGCTTTGCCGGAAATATCATTGTTCTTTCCAGTTCCTGAATTTTTTTCCCTCTTAAGGTATCAATAAGAGATATAGCATCTATATTATCACCAAATAACTCGATTCGAATTGGTGGTGTCCCATGAACCGGATTTATTTCAATAACATCTCCTCTTACTCTGAACTGGCCCCTATCAAATTCAATGTCATTTCTTTCATATTGCATGTGAATTAAGCGGCTTAATATTTCTTCACGGTCAATAGTATCTCCAATTTCCAGAGAAAGCATAAATTCACCATAGTCCTCTGGAGAACCAATACCATATATACATGAAACACTGGAAACTACAATAACATCATCTCTAGAGAGGAGTGATTGTGTGGCAGAGTGCCGCATACGATCTATTTCATCATTTATTGATGCTTCTTTGTCAATGTAAGTATCTGAACGTGGAACATAGGCCTCTGGCTGGTAATAATCATAATAACTAACAAAGTATTCTACAGCATTATCTGGAAAAAATTCCTTAAATTCTTCATAAAGCTGGGCGGCCAGTGTTTTATTATGTGAAATAACCAGGGTAGGTTTCTGGACGTTTTTAATCACGTTGGCCATAGTAAATGTTTTGCCTGAACCAGTTACTCCTAAAAGAGTTTGATTAGGAAAACCTTTCTTTATCCCATCAGAAATTGATTTTATAGCCTTGGGCTGGTCACCTAATGGTTTATAGTTAGATACTAACTCAAATCTGTTCATTTCTATATTCCTCAGAAAAATCTTACTTCATCTTTAAAATTTAATTCATCTAATTAATTGTTATAATTAAATTTTTATTATATTCTAATTACTATATATTCGATAAAATTATCAAAATGCATGAGAATTTAAATAAAAAGTGTGATCACTATGATTAATTTATAATAAAAAAACTGTTAAATAAAAAAACGATGTTAATTTTATATAAACAATGATAGTAATTTATAACATAAAAACTTTCCTCTAATATATAATTTTATTATAGTTTTGGTAAAATTTTAGGATAATTATATTATATTTAAATTAATTTTAGTGAAATTAATAGATTAAAATTTCCTTAGAGAGCATTAGAAAAGTAATAATAAAATGCAATAGAATTTAGAATCCTTTTTAACAGTTTAAGAACTTTAATAAAGTTTTTATAAATAAAAGGACTACTAGAAGTATATAACTTGCCCATAACCATTATTTTAATTTGAGGTAAAACATTGTCCACACAAGTCGATAATCCCAATGATCTTCCAGATAAAACCGGCGTTTATATAATGAAAGATGCGCGGGATAATGTGATTTATGTTGGAAAATCCATATCCTTAAAAAAAAGGGTTAAATCCTATTTTAAAGAGTATCATGATTCCATTAAAACAAAAATAATGATGGGACAGTTCCAAAGCCTGGAATACATCATTACTGACACTGAAAAGGAAGCACTAATATTAGAGGCCAATTTAATAAAAAAATACAGGCCCACCTATAATGTTCGACTGAAAGATGATAAAAGATACCCCTATATTAAAATTACCCGTGAAAAATTTCCGCGTATATTAATAACACGAAATATTTCTGGAGATGGTTCCCACTATTTTGGACCATTTACCGATGCAGGTTCAGTTAAAAAAACTGTTAAATTTGTAAAATCTCTTTTTAAAATTCGAGACTGTAAAAGAATGGATGGACCATGCCTTAACAGTCAGATAGATCTATGTCATGCACCTTGTGCCGGACAAATCTCCAAAAAAGACTATAAAAAACTTATTGATAGTATCGACCTTTTTTTCCAGGGCAGATATTCTAAAGTAATAGAAATGCTGGATGAGGAGATGCATACTGCTGCTAAAAATCAAGAATTCGAAAGAGCGGCAGTTATAAGAGACCAGATTGAATCCATACATGATGTAATGGAAAGTCAAAATGTGGCCTTCAATAACAATATTAATCAGGACATAATTGCTGGGTCTTATGATAAAAAAATGGCTTGCATGGTCGTTTTTTCAGTTCGTGAGGGTAAAATAACTGGAAAAGATGATTTCATAATGGCAGGGGTGGAAAACACAGCGCCTGAAGATATCTTATCTGCATTTATAAAACAATATTATGCCAACCCTCGATACGTTCCTGGTGAAATCATATTACAGTACATAATAAAAGAAGAAAAACTGATTAAAGATTGGCTTTCTGATATTCGAGAAGCTCCGGTGGAAATTATTGTTCCCCATGACGGTGTGAAGTTTAAATTGATACGAATGGCTGCTAAAAATGCAGATATTATTAAAAATCAAAAAAAACAGGTAAAAAATGCTCTTCTAGACCTTAAAAAATATTTGAAACTTCCTAAAATTCCACAAAACATTGAAGGATTTGATGTTTCTAATATCTCTGGAAAATCAGCTGTTGGATCCATGGTAAGTTTTCAGAATGCTCAACCCAAAAAATCCAGATATAGAAAGTATCGTCTGGAAACTCCAGGGCCTGATGATTATGGAATGATGAGAGAACTTTTAACACGAAGATATGAAAAGCTTTTAAGAGAAGATGGTGACTTGCCGGATTTGATTTTAGTCGACGGTGGTAAAGGCCAGTTAAAAATTGCAGTTGAAGTTTTAAAATCTCTTAACTTGAATATGATTCCAGTTATTGGTCTTGCAAAGGAATTTGAACATATTTTTATTCCCCAAATGAATGAACCAATAATATTACCCCCTAATTCACAAGCCCTATTTTTACTGCAAAGAATAAGGGATGAAGCGCACCGTTTTGCTGTCTCTTACCATCGCAATATTCGATCAAAAGAAATTGATTACTCCCAGTTGGATGAAATTTCAGGAGTAGGTCCCAAAAGAAAAATTACTCTTTTAAGGCACTTTGGTGATATTGAATCCATTAAAAAAGCAGAAATTGTTGATTTAATGGAGGTAAAAGGTATGAATAAAAAAGTTGCCCAAACAATTTATAATTATTTCAATGATATTTCAAATAATTCATAATTCTATAAGTATTATGAAGTTATATTTTCTTCTTATTTTTTTATATTATTAATAATCTGGTTCTTTAAAATCCACTATTTTTCAATTATCATCTAAAGGAAATTAAGTGATTTTTTAAATTAAAACAGTCATTTTGCATTTTAGAAATTAGTATATAAAACTATTAATATTATTTAGAAGAATAAAATAGTATAATGATTTATAATTAAATTTTAAAAAAAATAAAGAGTATTTTTTATTTATATTTAGATAAAAATTTAAGTAAAAAACAAGCATAAATAGTACTAAGTTATGAAAATCTTCAGATAATCCTTAATAAATAATTAGCAATTATTATTAATTAACAAATACAATATACCATACAATTTCTAGATATGATTCCCTTAATAAATTCATATCGTTGTCTAAATAAACGATAATGGTGGATAAAATGCCGGATACAAAATTACTGGTTGTAGAAGATGAGAGCATTGTGGCCATGGACATTAAACATAGAGCTGAGGTCCTGGGATATACCGTAATGAGCATAGCCTCTTCAGGTGAAGAAGCTATCGAAAAAACAAAAAAATATAGGCCAGATCTTGTATTAATGGATATTGTTTTAAAAGGTAAAATGGATGGTGTTGAAGCTGCTCAGGTAATTCGAGAGGAGTGTGACATACCTATTGTTTACTTAACCGCATATTCTGATGAAAAAACACTCGGAAGGGCCAAGCTAACTGGGCCTTTTGGATACATAATCAAACCATTTGAAGACCGAGAACTTCACAGTGCCGTAGAAGTTGCTCTTTATAAACATCAAATGGATAGTAAACTTAAAGAAAGTGAAGAAAAGTATCGAAATCTATTTGAATCGTTTCCAGACCCTATTTTATTACTTGATTTAAAAGGAAATATTACTTTTATGAATCAAACTGTAGAACAACTTATTGGAATTCGGAGAAAAAAGATTATTGGAAAATCAATTTTAAATCTGGCCCAGATGGGATTTTTTATTGAAGAGGAAATTCAAGATTATGTGGATTCAATTCCCTCAATAATAGAACATAAGGGAGCCGAACCATTTGAAATGAATCTCTTTGATAAAAATGGGCAAGAACTTTATTTTGAAATATATTCTTCTATTTTAAGTTCAGAAGAACATGGACCCATAATTCAATTTATTGGTCATGATATAACTTCTAGAGTGGAAGCAGAGGAACAAAGAGGAGAATTAATTAGGGAAAAGGCTCGTGTAGAGTTATATGGTTTCGTAGTTAGTGCAGTACCTGTTTTTGCCTCTTCCATTCCCCCACAACTTAGAAATACTATTATAAAAAATTTTGCAGATAGATTTGAGAAAAATGTTAGGCCAAATTTTATTAAAGAAATGTCTGAAAATGGTTTCTTAGATCTAATAAAAGAACATGATACTCAAAACAATGCAGAAATTTTTAATGCGTATTTAGTTTGGATCAGCGAGCTTTTATCTAATTTAGGTATAAAAACCCAAATTATTAGAACTGAAACTAAAATTAAACTGGAATTCATCACATTTCCCTGGATAGAAGAAGCCCGTAAAAACCCTATTTTTACACTAATCTTTAGGGCTATGATTATTAGAAGCTTCACCTGGACTGGATTAAAGGGAAATGTTACTCAAACATCAAGTCTTTTGGAAGGTTCCAAGAATATAAAATTCGAATTTTACATTCCTAACTAACTCTTTATAAAAATATACGATGAGTGTGCTTTTATAAAATTATTAATTTATTAAATTTTATTAGAATTTTATTTAAATTAATGAGGAGGAGGCGAATATGTTAGAGAGAATAAAAACGGGAATTGATACCTTAGATAATATTATTGAAGGATTTCCAGAAGGCCGGACTTTACTGGTTACTGGAGATGCCGGATCTGGAAAAACTATTTTTGGACTACAATTTGCAATAAGCTGTGCAAAAAATGGTTTAAAAACTTCTTATATTACCACTGAAGAAGATGATGAAGATTTAGAGCGTCAGAGCATGTCTTTTGGATGGGATATGGGCTCTCTGAAAAAAAAAGGAAATTTGAAGCTTATTGAACTTGCAGGATTAAGAGCCAGAGTAACCGAAGCAGAAATGAATATAGGTGTTGATTCTGTAAAAGGTGATTTTGAGAAATTAATTCATGATATTTCTCCAGACACTAAAGTCGTTATTATAGATAGTTTAGGGAGTTATACTGCAAAATTAACCCCTTATGAATTTAGAGATCGTTTTGATCATTTAATATACGAATTAAAACAAAAAAAGATCACATCTATGATTATTTTAGATAGTTCTACCTCACGCGAATATAATGAACTAGCATTATTTTCTGTTTATGGTGCCATAAGACTCATGAAAAGAGAAAATCCATATACTGGCCAAAGAGAAAGAATAATGGATATCGTTAAAATGAGAAGTACCAAGACACCTATTGAATTCATTACCTATGATATAGGACCTAATGGGATTGAAATCATTGATAAAATAGAAAAAGAGATTTAAATCTAGTTATTTATATATAAAACCTAAATAAAAATAAAAAAATATAAGCCAAAATGATAGTGAATAATAGGAACTTTCTCACAAACTATCAATTATTAGCTATTATTTATAAGTTATTAATAGCACTTACCAGCAAATTAATTGTATTTTCAATATCTTCCATACTAGCAATACTGACGGTAGTGTGTATATACCTGGTAGGTACGGATACTACACCCGCAGGAATACCCTCTCTAGTTAAATGAATAGCAGTAGCATCAGTAGTTCCACCTTCACTAACTTCTAGTTGCACTGGAATCTTTGCTTCGTCAGCTGCAGAAGCCAACCACTTTTTAATAGTAGGATGGGTGATTATTCCTCGTCCACTGGCATCAGTAAGAATAATTGCAGGACCTTTACCAATTTTTGCGGGTGCTTCATCTTCTTTAATTCCAGGGTGGTCCCCAGCAATGGTCACATCAAGGGCTAAGGCAAAATCCGGGTCAATTTTAAAAGCAGATGTTTTAGCTCCTTTTAATCCAACTTCTTCTTGAACAGTTCCTACACCATAAATATTAGCGTTGGAATTTACTCTTTTCAGAGTTTCAATCATTATTAAACAACCAATTCTGTTATCTAAGGCTTTACCAGTGATTAATGAATTAGGTAATTCTGCATAAGTGTGATTAAATACTATAGGATCTCCAATACTGACCATTTTCAGGGCCTCTTCTTCATTGGAAGCACCTATATCAATAAACATATTTTCATAGCCAGTAATTTTCTTTCGTTCAGCTGCTTTCATCCGGTGTGGTGGTTTAGAACCAATAACTCCAAATATTGGACCATTTTCAGTGTTTATATAAACAGTTTGATTTAAAAGCATTTGATCATTAATTCCACCAATTTTAGAGAATTTAATAAATCCTTTTTTATCAATGTGGCGCACCATAAGTCCAATTTCGTCCATGTGTGCAGCAAGCATGACTTTTGGGCCATCAGGACTGCCTTTTTTAAGAGCAATTATATTCCCTAATCTATCTTCTTCTATATGATCCGCATGATCCTTTAATTCATCAGAGATAATTTTAGTAACTTCACCTTCGAATCCAGATATTCCAGGCACATCAGAAAGTTTTTTCATAAGTTCTTTCATTTTTTTAACCATCCTTAAAAATTAGCGAATATGATCCTTTATTGATTTATTTGTATATTAATTGAGAGTTCATTGATTATTTATTGTTGTTAAAAGAGCTTTTAGACCTATTTGATTGATTTAATCAACACTAAAATTCCAACCAGTACAATTAAAATTTGAGGCCATGATTGAAGATACTGAACTGGTATCAAACCCATGTTAACTGCATACCACAACATGCCTATTAAAATCAAGCATATTCCAATATAAATTCCCCAAATATTTTTCTTACTCTTATCTTCTTTAACGTCATATTTTGAAGTCGTTTCAGCATTAATATCAATATCTTCTTTCATGAAAAATCACCTGCATATTAAATCATCTGAAATTAAGTCTAAAATTTTTATGAATTAAAATATTTTAATTAAATTTATTCATTATTGAATTTTATTTCTGATTAATTAAATTTAGGCATTATTAGGTTTTGGAAAAAGACTTTAAAAAATTTTTATCCAATACACTATTTCTTTTGTTTTCATATAAAATTAAATTACCGATGTTTAGATAAATTAAACAATTTCAACTATCATTCATCAAGGTTTTATTAAAACTTATAAAATTATTTTATTACAGAAATTTAATTTTAACCCAACAACTAAAAAAGAAAAACATTAATTATTATATATAAATAAACTTAATTTCTATTATGATTCCCAAAAATCATCCACGTTACCATTCTCTGGTTCACAGAGATAAAATAGTAAAGGCCCATAAAAATGGTATTCTTGCAGATTCTGGAATGATAGCTCATGGGCGTGGAGAAGCATTTGATTACTTAATAGGGGAAAAAACTAGCATTCCTGCTAAAAATTCTATCACAGCCGCGGCTGCAGCATTATTATTGGCCCACAATCCGGTTTTATCTGTCAATGGAAATACTGCAGCACTGGTTGCTGAGGAGATAGTAAAATTAAGCCAAATTTTGGATGCTAAAATTGAAATTAATCTTTTCTACCGCACTCCTGAAAGGGTGGATGCTATTGAAGATGTCTTAAAACAAGCAGGAGCTTCAGAAGTTTTAGGTGCAAATTCAGATAATTTAAAATATATCGATGGTATTGAGAGCCCCCGTGCCACTGCAAGCCCAAATGGAATTTATGACGCGGATGTGGTTCTTGTTCCACTAGAAGATGGAGATAGAGCAGAAATATTAGTTAATAGTGGTAAAAAAGTTATTACCATAGACTTAAATCCACTTTCAAGGACAGCTCAAATGTCTTCAATTACTATAGTAGATAATATTGTTCGAGTCATTCCATTATTAAAAGAAACTGTCTTATCTTTAAAGGAAAAAGATAATAGATATAATGAGAATATTTTAAAGAGTTTTAATAATAAGAAAAACTTAAAAGAGTCTTTAAAGATTA
>CAYUFT010000037.1:0-18736 GCA_964444115.1 uncultured Methanobacteriaceae archaeon | reverse complement strand
GATAGTGTTCATGGCAATCTACAGATTGACGATTTTGAGCTTAAATTAGTTGATACTCCGCAAATACAAAGATTAAGAAGAATAAAGCAATTAGGATTTACCAATTTAATTTATCCCGGTGCAAATCATTCACGTTTTGAACATTCCATTGGCACTATGTATCTTGCTTCTAGATTAGCTGATCATTTAAAGCTAGATAATGAGAAAAAAAGAATTTTAAGAGCATGTGCTCTTTTACATGATACTGGACATGGGCCCTTTTCTCACGTTTCTGAAGCAGTTTTAGATGAAAAACATGAAGTTTTGACTGCTAGGGTCATCAAAAACTCAAGTCTTGGAGAATTACTGTCTGAAGAATTTGATATTAATCAAATAATTGATATAATAAATGGGAAAACAGTGTTAGGCCAGGCCATATCTGGAGAGCTTGATGTAGATAGAATGGACTATCTTTTACGTGATTCACATTATACTGGTGTTGCATACGGCATAATAGACATTGAAAGACTAATTTATAATATGAAACTAGAAAATAATCTAGTACTTGAAAAAAAAGGAGTTCAAGCTGCAGAGTCAACACTTTTAGCACGTTATTTCATGTATCCCAGTGTTTACCAACACCACACAACTCGAATCGTCAATGCCATGTTCAGACGTTGTTTGAGAAAATTAATTGAAAAAGAAGAAATTGACGCCAAAAACATATACCAATACGATGATGCAGATATAATTACACTTTCCAGAGGCCAAAAAGGTTTTGTAGGGGAAATGATGCATAAATTAGATAATCGGGATTTATTGAAAAATGTAAGATCTCTAAAACTAAGTGATCTTGAAGATCCACAACAAGCATTTAAGATTAAAAGAAAAGAGCTAAAAAAAGCTGAAAAAGAAATTGCTGAAGATAAAAATATTCCTGAAGATTATTTAATTATAAACATGCCAGAATATCCGTCATTTGATGAAATGAGAACTTTAGTATCTGTGGGAGATGCCATAGTAAAATTAAGTGAAATATCCAGTATTGTAGGTGCTTTAAGAGATGCTAGATTTAATCATGCGGATCTCTGTCTTTACGTCCCTGAAGAACATACTCATAAATTACATGATTTCAATTTTTACGATTATTTAAACTTACCTGAACAAAAAAACAGACATAACAAGCAAATGCGACTAATAAGTACATTATAATAATTTTATTAGAAATAATGTAAGTTAAATAGTGAAAATTAAGATATGAATAAAAAAATTTAATTAAAAAGTGATAAAATGATTATCGTTGCCATAACTGGTGCAAGTGGTGTTGCATACGGTTTAAAAGTATTAGAATCCCTTAAAAAATGTGGAAAAGAAACTGGACTAGTTGTTACAGAACCTGCTAAACTTATTTTAGATTATGAGTTAGGAATACAACTGAAAGATCTAAAAAATATTGCAACTTATTATTACGAATCAAACGACCTCACTGCTTCTATCAATAGTGGTTCCTGTCTTTTTGAAAGTATGGTAATTGTTCCTTGTACCATGAAAACTCTCTCTGCAATTGCTCACGGCTATGCAAATAATGCCGTTACCAGGGCTGCAGATGTATCATTGAAAGAAAGAAGAAAATTAGTTCTTGTTCCTCGTGAAACACCACTGCGTTCTGTCCATTTGGAGAATATGTTAAAAATTAGTAAGGAAGGAGGAGTAATTCTTCCTGCAATGCCTGGATTTTACCATAAACCTAAAAATTTAGATGATATAACTAATTTTATTGCTGGAAAAGTTTTAGATGTTCTGGAAATTGATCATGACCTTTTTAATCGCTGGAGCGGTAATGAAATCAAATAATAAAAAGTCCATATTATCTTTTAATTTTTTCCTTTAATTAAGCAAATATAATATCTTAATTGAAATAAAAAATCCATATTTACTCATTATTTTAGGATATTGATATTCCCATTTATTAAATCAATTACGCTATTAAATAAATATTAAAATCTAAAGGTTAAAAATATGTTTAGAGATTCAGATTTTAAAACAAACTCTGATGTGCCTGGTCCCACCAAAGAAGAAATAAGATGTCTTGTAATTTGTAAATCTAAAGTAAAAAAAGATGATACTGTAGTAGAAATTGGATGTGGAACTGGTGGTCTGACTTTAGAGTTTGCAAAAAGATCAAAACAAGTTTATTCAATTGATAAAAATCCAAAAGCGGTTAAACTAACTAGAGAGAATCTTTTAGAACATGGACTTCTAGATAATGTAAAATTGTTTGAAGAGGATGCTATTAGTGTCCTTAATTCAATAACAAAATTTGACATTTTGATGATTGGTGGAAGTGGAGGAGATTTATATTCCATAATTAAAAAAGCCAGCACTAAACTGAATCCTGGCGGCAGAATAATAGTTACTGCAATTTTAATGGAAACTAAAACACAATCCATATCCAAACTTAAAGAATTAGGTTTTGAAGTGGAAATAATTGAAGTAAATATTTCTAAAGGACGTATAATTGATCGCGGAACCATGATGTTCTCTCAAAACCCCATAGCCATTATTTATACTATTTAATTAATCCATAAATATTTAAAAGAACTATAAAACTGGAGATATAATGAAATCACTTAAAAATTTTAATTGGGAGATAAAAACAGGCTTGTTGTTAATTTTAATATCCAGCATGATCTATTTTTGTGTATATATGATTTTTCACGACGCCAAGTCAGTTTTCTTTTACATCGGAATAGACCTGGCATTCATCCCCTTAGAAGCTTTAATCTTAGTTTTAGTTATAGAAAGAGTTATAAGTAACAAAGAAAAGGCCATGATGATGGAAAAACTCAATATGGTTATTGGAGCTTTTTTTAGTGAATTAGGAACAGATTTACTGAAAGAAATTTCTTCATTTGATCCAGATATTGATAATATAAGAAAGAACCTGAAAGTTGATATGGAATGGAAAGAAAGAAATTTCTCTGAATCAGCACATATAATAAAAAATTATGATTATTCCATACACTTAACTGAGGATAATGAAAATTCGATTTTAGTTTTAAAAAGTTTAAAATCATTATTATTGGATAAAAGACAGTTTATGTTAGGATTACTTGAAAACCCCAATTTATTAGAACATGAAAGTTTTACCGATATGTTATGGGCTGCATTTCATTTAACTGAGGAATTGGAAAACAGAGATAATTTAGATAAATTACCTAGTTCTGATTACCAACATCTTTCCCTAGATATTGAAAGAGTTTACTCCTATTTAATATATGAATGGCTTCAATATATGGAACATTTGATGGAGAATTATCCATATTTATTCTCCCTTGCTTTGAGAACCAATCCATTTGATCCAGATGCGAAAATAGAGATTAATTAAAAATTCATTAGACCTTGATTTCATCCATAGATAATCTTTATTAGGAGGAAATTTTGAATGAAATATCAAAAAGGAAGTATTTTCAAACCAGAAAATAACCATTATAAAAGTGCAGGAATATTATTGTTAGTTGGATGTATCCAATATATTCTAGCAGTTAACATTGCCGAAGCAATGTTTCCAGGGTACAGCATTGCTTTAAACAGTTTGAGGGATCTTGGGGGATCATTACCATTGGTCGAACCAGCGGCCCTCATCTTTAACCTCAGTAATATCCTATTAGGAATTTTAATTGTGGTAGCAGTTTATCTAATCCTCAAAAGTGGAGGTTGCCGTCTTTTCTCATCATGCCTTGCTATTTTTGGCATTTGTATCGCAGCACTAGGGATATTCCCAGAATACACCCATGCAATCCATGTAACTTTCGCAACGATAGCTTTCATATCCGGAAGCTTAGCTCTCATATTCAGTTACAGGCTTGGAATCAATATCCCCATGACCATCATATCCATTGTACTTGGATTAATAGCCCTTATAACCCTTATTTCACCATTAATTTTTGGTATGGGGGCTACAAACCCACTAGGAGCACTAATAGGTAAGGGAGGTTCCGAAAGGTTGATTATATACCCCATTATTATTTATCTCACAGCACTGGGTGGATATCTTACCAGCAGGGGAGAAGATTGGGTTAGAATCAGGTTCACTGACGGTTACTGGTGAAAATATTCAAAAATAAAATTGAATTATTATTAAAATCATAACTCCTTTTTCTTTTTTAAATTGTATGGATACTTTTTTTCCTGAAGTCAATTGTTGAAATGGAATTATTTGTTTAAGTTTAGAGATTTTCACTTTTTATTAGTTTTATCGATTGAACTTGAGAATTTTCAGATTATTAAATAAAAAAATGATCATGAGTCATATTTATAAAAAATTATAATAATGGACCTAATAAAAAATTTAAACAAATTTAAAAAGTTTATTGTAATTAAAGATATAAATAAAATATTTAAAAGAATAATCAAGATAATATTTTTATATAGTTGGATGAATAGAGTATAAAAAAATAATTAGTTGGTTGATATTGATGGATAGTTTAAGTCTAGAACAATATCGAGAAATGGTTGATGGAATAATAGAATTCAAAAATCAAAAGGGCATTATGCCAGAATACGCCATTGTTGATGGTTGTAGAATCGAAAAAGATAGCTATATTGATATGATTGAAAGAGTGAATAAATTTATACTGGAAATGGGAAGAAATCCTCGCTCAGTAGAAATAGAATCATAATATAATCTTTTAGTTATCTTATTTTATTATATTTCTTTTTTAAGACATATTATTCAAAAATATTAAATATAATCAATCTATTTAATGAATCTATATTTTAAGGAAATATAACTTATTTACTTGAATATTAACTAATTCTCTTAATAAATATTGTTTTTATAGCTTTATTTAAAAAATTATTGCGAATAATTATTAAAAATATTCTAAGTATTATTTTAGCCAGAATATTAGATTTAATATTAAATTATAATATCCTCAGGTTTATTAAAATTTTTAAAGCTCATTCCCGTGGGATCAAGAATTTCAGATTCAACAAAAAGCGAATTAATTTCACCAATAAATGATTTAACGTCCCTTTTATCATTGGAAATCATTTTTAAAATAATATTTTTTGTTTTTACAGTATAAATAGAATGCAGTGGTTCCAAATCCCCGTTTTTCCATTGAGGAACAATTGAATCATAATCTTCCTTAGAGATATCCATTTTGTTAAATATCGAATTTATAAAAAATTCTGATACAAAAGGTGAATCACAGGGTAATACCAAAGCATATTCGTTATTAATATTTGATAATCCCACAAGTATTCCGGCTAATGGGCCTTTTCCTTTAAATTCATCAACAAAAAACTTTAAATTAAAATTAAAAAACTCAAGGCCAATAAACTCAATTATAGTATTTTTATATTTTTTTAATTGATGATCATCCCTAAAAATAAGTAAAACTTCATCAGCAGAATTATTAACTGTTTTTAAAATATTTAAAATAAGTGGCTCTCCTTTAAAATTCATTAATCCCTTATCTTCACCCATTCTAGAGCTCAAACCACCACAAAGAATAATGAATGATCTTGAAGACTTTTCTAAGATTTTAACAACCTCAATTTAATTATTTTTAAAAAATAAGAATAATATTGAAAAGGATTAGTGAATTCAGTATTTAATCAAACTGTTCCATTAAATCCACATATTTAATGACCAAAAATTTATTTAAGAAATATGAAGAAATAAATTCTTCATTTAATTCCTTATTCTAAGGTAGGATAGTTCGGGCTTTCATTGGTAATCAAAAGATCATGGGGATGGCTTTCTTTGATACCACTAGAAGTTATTTTTACTAGCTTCGATTTTTCTTTCATATCATTGATCGTTTTAGCACCGCAATAGCCCATAGAAGCCCGAAGGCCTCCAACCATTTGGAATATAACTTCACTAACTGTTCCCCGGTAAGGAACTACGCCCTCAACCCCTTCAGGAACCAGCTTAGTATGTTTCATAGGCCCTTTGGACTCTTGTGTCTGGAAATATCTATCAGTTCCAGCACCAATTCCACCAGTCATGGCACCTAATGAACCCATTCCACGATACTGTTTGTATTTACGTCCATTCATCACTACAACTTCTCCAGGAGCTTCATAAGTTCCTGCCAGAAGATTACCCATCATTACGGCATCGGCCCCAACAGCAATTGCTTTGGCCATATCACCGGAGTATCTTAAACCACCATCAGCAATAACGGGGACACCATATTCTTCAGCAACTTCTGCAACCTCAGATATGGCTGTTAATTGGGGAACACCCACACCGGCTATAATGCGAGTAGTACACATTGATCCTGGACCAATACCAACTTTAAGGCCATCCACTCCTTGAGCAATTAAATCTTCTGCTGCTTGTTTGGTAGCAATATTTCCTACAATTAAATCAGCATCAATATTATCTTTTATAACTTTAGAATTTTTAACTAAATGTAGGTTGTGGCCATGTGCACTATCAATAGCCAGTATTTCTGCACCTGCTTCGTCCAATGCCATAGCACGATCTAAATCAAATGGACCTGTGGCTGCAGCAACCATGAATCGACCTTTACTATCACGAGAAGCATTAGGAAACTTTTTATGCTCTAAAATATCTTTTATGGTTACAATTCCCACAATCTTATTGTCTTTAACAACAGGAAGTCTTTCAACTTTATTTTCATAGGCAATATCTAATGCTTCCCCCGGAGTAATAGATTCATCTACCGTGACCACCTCAGAGGTCATTATTTCATTAACCTTCCTTTGTGCATCAGAATTGAGAATCGGTTTTATATCACGTCGGCTTATAATACCTACAACTTCCTCATTTTCAACAACAGGAAGTCCACTAATTTCTTCTTGATCCATAATTTGATGTGCTTCCCTTAATGAAGAATCAGGAGCAATGGTTATTACATCACGAATAGTGAGGTCACCTGACCTTTTAACCTTTTTTACTTGTTGAACTTGCTCTTTAATAGTCATGTTTCGGTGGATAACCCCTAACCCTCCAACTTGAGCAAGTGCTATGGCCATTTCAAATTCTGTAACAGTATCCATAGCAGAACTTATAATTGGAGTGGTTATTTCATGGTTACGGGATACTTTACTTTTAGTAATCACATCCTTTGATTCTACACTTGAAGGTCCTGGCACTAAAAGAAAGTCATCAAATGTATATCCTGTTTTAGCCTCTTTCAATTTTTTTGAATACATAAAAACTCCTACCCCCAAATTAAAATCTAATAATCTTTTTAATTAAAACACTTTTAAATAGCCATTTATAGCAAAATGCATTTGAGCTACTCAAAATTACTTATCATATTTTTAAGTTCCCCAACAGCACTACGATGGATTTTTCCCGTGTTACGGTCGCCACCAATGCATGCAGCACCCCTAACTCCTACTACATCACAGTTAATATCATAAAGCGGTTTTAACTGGTCTTTTTTTACAGAACCTGCCAGTGCAGATTTTAATCCATAATCATGAATTTCATTAACAAATTTTTGCAAATCGTCCATATCCATGAAGTCAAATAATGTTTTTCCATCTTTAACTGCAGTATCAACCATGGCCAAATCCGCGCCAGCTTCAGCAGCAACTTTAGGAATTTCCATAGGATCAATAGCGCCCACACGATGAGCATCAGCATATCCAGATGCCACTACCACTGCATCAGAGCTGTTTTCCCGAACAGTGCGTACTACATTTTCCATTACTTCTAGTGCTTCATCATAATTTTTGGTACCATATAGGCCCACTTTTATGTAGTCTGCTCCAGAAACTAAAGCCCCCATAGCTGCCAAAGAAACTGTTCCAGGTTTATATGGAACGTCACCCAAAGTAGCACTCACCAACATATCTTCAGGAGTCATTTCCCGAACACCTTTTATTATCCAGGGAAAACTAGCACCCAATGATCCTTCTTTCGGATTTTTAACGTCAACAATATCCGCACCGCCCTCGATGGCCTCCAGTGCTTCCTCTGTATTAATTGGACTGATTAACAGAAGCAATTCATATACCTCCTACCTTAAAAATTTATAATTTTTATCATTTACTTGCATTTAATATATTAAATAACATTTATGAATTAAAATTTCCTAAAGGAACTTTAAAACATTTCAAACAAATTAAATATTTAAAAAGCAACTTTAAAAGCGCATTACCAAAATATGCTTCATTTAAACAATTATAATATTTTCTAACCAATAACTTAAATTAAAATTTTAAGTAAAAAAATTCTAAGCAATAATTTTAGTATTTTAAAGTATTTTTTAATTATATGATGAATTAGCCTATAAAAACTTTTAGAATTTTAAAGCATATTTAATTAAGAATTTATAATATTATATTTAAAAAGTATTTTTATTATGATTAGTTTTGAGATATACTTAATATATTGCTTGAATTATCTACTAATTTTATATAATTTTACTAATTATCAATTAGCTTATGAAAATTCATATATTCACTAATTAAAATCCCATATTTCATTATCACTATTCTATAATTTTCACATTCTATAAATTATTTTCATTTATTTTATTTCAAGATTTGAATGGATTACCTGAGGATTTGATATTTTTTTTAATAACACCATGTGCTTTTGGATAGAAGCCCGCTTTTTGAGAATTTAGTCGAAGTTTTTCTACTATTTCAAATGTGGGTGTACTCACAGGACATTCTAAGGTACATAATCCACAAAGAGTACACATATAAAGGCCTGAATCGAAGCTAGTCTTTTCATCCTTAATAAATTTACTCATGGCCACACCCCTACCACCTAAATATCCTTTATAACCAAATTCATAGCCTACTGCATTGTAAACCGGGCAAGCCACAATACAACTACCACAACCAATACACCACAAGCATTCTTTTAATGCATCTCTCCGCCCATTATCCAATAAGATTACTACAACTTTTTTGGCACCGTACATGCCTTTTAATAGTCTTTTTTCAATATCTGCTGTTTTTGAGGGTGCAGAAATAACATTTATATACGAAGGTATTTTGGTTCCTGTAGCATAAGCTGTTTCTAGTTTTATTACCGAAATAGAATCTTCAATTGTACTGACCAGTTTATCTATTCCCACCACAATTATATGTGTGTCCATCATGGTCAACAAACTTATATTTCCTTCATTATGGACCATTACTAAAGATCCGTCTTCAGCGGCAACCGAATTGGCACCAGTGATTCCAACTTGACACTTATTTAGCTCTTCCAACACATCTGCTTTAACCAGTTCCATAATAGTTCGTGGGTGTGGTGCTATATCTTCATCCATGCTTTCAGAAATTATTTCCGCAATTTTTTCCACATTAAGATGTAATGCTGGGCCAATAGGATGTGCTGGTCTTTTATCGTGGGTATTAAGCTGAACAATTCTATCGCCTAAATCCGTTTCTACCAGATTAATATTTTTTTCCTTTAAAAAATTACTTAAGCCAATTTCAAACACCGTGTTTGATTTTGATTTGGCAATGATTTTTTCAGTTTTAATCAAATCATAAATAAGATCACATGCTATTTCTGAATCTTCTGCATAGAATAATTCAATGCCATTTTCTTCAAAGTTTTTTTGGGCAGATTTCACGAGTTCTTCCAAGTTTTCTATAGATTCTTCCCTAATCTTTTTAACCTTTTCTTGTAGCTTTTTAATTTTAGGATTATGAAGAATTTCGCTTCTGCGTTCATCCAGTATTTTGAATGAATTCCTCATGGTCTCTAATTCACTTTTATTCATTATTAATGCACCTTATGATGAATTCTGATAAATCTAAAACTTCTAAATCGCCTTTTTCAAGGTTCAATTTGCAAAATGGACAAGCAGTAATTAAAGTAGAGGTTCCTGTTTTTTCGGCTTCTTTTAATCTTTCCAAGGATATATAGTCTGAAATTTCAGGAAATGCTGATTTTACTCCCCCACCAGACCCACAGCACCTAGAATTCTCCAGATTATGTTCCATTTCCACTAAAGTGGCACATGATTCTATTACATTTCTAGTAGAATCATATTCTCCACAATGTCTACCTAAATGACAAGAGTCATGATAGGTTACTTTTAAGGACGATTTATTTAAAGTAATTTTATTATTGCTAATTAATTCACTGAAAAATTGTGAGGTATGAATCACATCTAAATCCACGCCCAGTAACTCTTTATAATCCTTTTTAAATGTACGGTAACAACCAGCACATGAAACAAGTATTTTATCTCCTTTTAAAGTTTGGGACGTTAATTCCATTTGTTTTAAGGCATCTTCTACAAAACCTGTTCTTAAAAGAATAGACCCACAGCAAGTTTCATCTTTTATAATTTCATAATCTACCCCTGCCTTTTTTAAGATGTCTTCTGTGGATTCAGATATTTTTCCCAGCTTTTCTCGGGCTACACAGCCCCTAAAGTATATCATTTTTGCACCATATATTGTAATGAATAAAGAAGTGGACTATTTAATAAATGCATAGAATATTTAACTTCAAGTAATATCTATATTATGAATTTAGATGAGATTATTAATAATCATTTAATTAAAAATATAGTTAAGAATTTTATTATGATTTCATTTTATTCTTTTTGTGCTGTTCATTCAATTCAATATAAAGATTTTCAAGTTTTTTGGCAATATGCGCCCCTTCATATTTTTTATATTGATCTGCACCTTCACTCTTAAGTTTCTCATAAATTTGATGATTATCCAAAAGATATCTTATCTTTTCAGACAATTCCATCCAGTTTTCTGGTTCAAAGAATAATCCTCCTTTTTCACCACTGGCTTCCATTATAGGTGGTATTTTTGATGCAACAAATGGAACTCCACATCCCAATGCTTCTACGACTACTATTCCAAATCCTTCTACTTTACTGGGAAGACAGAATATATGTGAGGACTTTATAATCTTTAATACATCTTCGTGTTTTTCAACAAAACCACAAAATTCAATATTATTCTCTAAATTCAGCTTTTTAACCAGATTTTTAAGATCATGGTCTTTAGGGCCAGTCCCTACAATTTTACATTGAAGTTTTGGGAAGTCCTCGATTAGAATATTCATGGCTCTGATTAAATTATCAACTTTTTTGTATTCCACCAGACGTGCAACACAGGAAATAGTTGTTTGTGAATATTTTTCTGCATTTACTGGGGGAAAATTAACTATAGGTGGAATCACAGTAATTTTTTCTGGAGGAAAATATCTTTCTAATTTTTTTCTAGTATAATCTGAAATAGAAATTATTAAATCAAATTTTCGCGACAAGACGTACCTTTCCAATACTTCACCTACCACACCACTAATTCCAATGTTATTTATCCATTCCCCAATCCATACATCCATATATCGCGCAACACAAGGAATTTTTAATTTTTGAGAAATTTTCCAGGCCACAGGATATGTAATAAAATTATATCCAATTGTTAAATCTATATCTAGTCTTTTTCCATGCGCATATGCATCTTTCATGAAGGATAAGCGGTTTTTAAAGGATCCAGTTTGGACATAAGACCTTTCCTTGCTGCAACCAATCACTTTAATTCCATTTAATTCATATTCCTTAGGAACTCCTTCCTCCAGTGAAGTTAAAACTATTACTTCATGCTTTTTTGCTAATTGATAAGCTTCATTATAGGCAGCAGCTTCTACACCACCTTTAACTTCAAAATCCTCGCTTTTAGGGAAGTATTCTGTGATAATACATATTCTCATGATAAACCCATTTTATATAAATTTTTTAAATTAATGATTAATAATCAGCAATGTTATTAATTATAACCTTTATTTTTTTTCAAAGCATTCTTATTTCTTCAAGATCTTCATCTTTAGTAATATCTTTTGTTTTCTCATTTTCTTCCTGGTTAATTGCAATTTGGCGTACTAGTTCCGTAATTTCCATTTCTAGTTTTTCAATCAAGGTGTACAGTTTAAATATGAGGTAATAAGAAGCAATAAGCCCTAAAATCAAAATTAAATCAAGTCCTCTACCAATTCCAAACAAGTTGGCAAAAATAGTAGTAGTTTCTGGAAATACAGATACTAAACTAATCACTGACCATATGACTATCCAAAAAATTAACATAGCAGAAGATGTTTTGCCATCTCTAAAACGAATAATAGCTATTATCACAGCTAATATTCCTATTACTACACCCAAATATTGATATATCATTTTTACACCTGTTTTAATGAAAATACAGCAAATTAAAAGATTTATTTATTCATATAATTATACTAGAATTTTGAAAGTATATCTTATAACCAATTTTATTATAGTTATTTATTTAACCTAAAATTTTTTTAAGATATCAATTATCATCTTAAACAGAATTTTAATACCAATTGTAGCATTAGTTCCTTTTGAAATTGAATATGGCGTATAAATTGTTTTAATAGGAACTTCTTTAAGTCTTAAATGATTTTTTTTTATTTCTCTCACGATTTCTGATGAAACACCATATCCTCGCGAGTGGAGTTCAAGTAGCTGAGTGGCTTTGGAGTTAAATGCTCTTAGTCCTGATTGTGAGTCATTTACTTTGACTCCATAAAATAATAGCGTTATGAAATTCATGATTTGATTACTTATTTTTTTAGATCTAGGCATGTCGTCAAAATTCCTATCACCTAAAACAACATCTGCTTCATCAAGTTTTAAAGGCTCACAAACATTATCTATATCATATGGATCATGTTGACAGTCAGCATCAAATGTAACCATATATTTAGCTCCTTTTCTTAAAGATGCATCCAGACCTGTTTTTAATGCGGCCCCTAATCCTCGATTAATAGTATGGACATAAATAGAAACCTGTTTGGGATATTTTTCCTGCAAATCCTTTACAATGGAATAAGTTTTATCATGGGAACCGTCATCAACCACTACAACCATATAACCCATTTCACATAACTCAGTAACCACTTTGGCCACTGTTATCTCTTCATTATAAGCAGGAACCACTACAAATAGTTCTTTATTTAATTTATAATGTCCAAAAGATTGGTTCTGCATAATATAGTCCTTTAAAATTTATAGTGTATTTAAAGAGATAGTGTAATTAAATACTTGGTCTGTTCAACTTAATAGCCAGATTAGTAACTCTTTTTCCAAGGTTTTCTGCAGTTGCCAATCCAACATCGTCATTTTCACAGTCTTTAATTCCACCACCTACTCCACAAGCACCATAATGGGCTGTGGGAGCGCCATCGCCCACTATAATAGCATCTTGAATCAATAAGAAATCGTGTATTGCTGAACAAGTAGTTTCCTGACCCCCGTTTCTTGAAGCCCCAACAGAAATTGCTCCACTAACAACATCTTTCAGTGAAAAATTTGTTCTCAGTGGACGTGAGCGATCCATGAATATCTTAGTTTGAGCAGTTACATTACCAAAATACACCGGACTACCAATAATCAGACCATGAATGTCAGAAATTTTTTCCAACAAAGACCCCATATCGTCTTTTATAGAACATTCACCGGTTTCTTTACAGATATTACATGCAGTACATGGAGATATATTCATTTTACCCAAATGAATTAGTTCTGTTTCAGCACCTAAACTTTCTGCAGATTCCAAAGCCTTTTTAAGCAGAGCATTTGTGTTTCCTTTTATTCTGGGACTTCCCACAATTCCAATTATCTTTACCATTTATAAAACTCCAATAATTTTCAAAATAATGAATGAATCATATTAATACAAATTTAAAGCATTAAGACAATTATTATGAACAAAAATGCCAATAATATGCCTTATTATATTAATATATTATTAAATAATAGATGAATAATGTAAATATTAGAGAGGACCCACATCTGGTTTTCCTTCTCTCATACCCATTCCAGCCTCTTTAATAAGTTTTTCTGGTTTGAACAACATTTTAATCATGTTTTTAGCATGTTCCCTAGCTCGATTATCAGCTAAGACCTTAAGATCTTTAGGGTTGGATTCTTCATCCTCATGGACAAAAACTTCTAGAATATGTGTATTTGTCATTAGTTGAGCTTGAATAAGGCCTGTTGAAGCTTCATGCGCACATAATTTGTCTTTTTCTTCAGGTCCAGGCATTCCTAATGCCAAAACCATTTCACAACCTTCTTCCTCAACTACTTTTTTAGCAGCTACAGGTAGATCCTTAACACCAGGAACTGTACGCCGGATAATTTTGATATCCCCTACTTGATTTTTTATTTCATCTATGGCCGACGCACCCATGTCATATCTGGCGAAAGTAGTATCACATATGCCTATTTTCCTCATTTTATCACCATTGAAGAACATTCAGTAATAATTTATTTATTCAGTAAAAATTAATTAATTTAATAATAGTCATTTAATCATTAATAATTTTATTAAATTATTAAATCAAAAATAAGTTATCCATTATTAGAATCACTGTCAAGGTACTCTAATAAACTTTTGCGTGCTTCACCAATAGTTAATGGATATTTTTCTGAAAATGATAATTTATCCTCTTTTTTTAGAATTTCCATTAGGTGGGCTATTCTAGGAAGTCTGAGATTAGCTTTTCTTATAGTTTCTACATCCTCAAAAACATCATGAGGATTTCCTTCTTTAATTATTTCTCCACTGCTAATTATATATATTTTATCAGCATAAAGTGGGACCATGTCCACGTCATGGGTGGATATAATTATGGTCATACCGTCCTCATTGAGTTTGTATAATAATTTTAAGATTTGAGAAGCTCCTTTTGGATCTAAACCAGAAGTTGGTTCGTCTAAAACCATGATTTTTGGTTCCATGGCCAGTATTCCTGCTATGGCCACTCTCTTTTTTTGGCCACCACTGAGGTGATGGGGGGCTTTATTTTCAAACCCAGCCATTCCAACTTTTTTTAAAGCCTCAGAAACCCTATTTTCCACTTCATCACGAGGCAATCCCATATTCAATGGACCAAATGCAACATCTTCCACTACTGTTGGAGCAAATAACTGGTCATCTGGATTTTGGAACACGATTCCCACTTTTTGCCTTACTTTATTAAGAGCATCTTTACTATATTCTAGTTTTTCTTCTGCTATTTCAATCTGCCCAGTACTAGGCCGTATAATTCCATTGAAATGTAAAAAAAGTGTGGATTTACCAGCACCATTCGGGCCTAATAGTGCCACCATGGATCCTTGTTCCACATTAAAATTAACACCATACAGTGCCTTGGTACCATCAGGATATTCATAAGTAATTTCTTTAGCCTCAATCATGTTCATTATTTCACCCATCATAAATCAATGATACTTGAATAAAATTAAAATTCATTATAAATTTAATATATATTTCATAGATTTAATTGTTTATATAAATTTAATAATATTCATAAAATTTCTAAAATGATGTAATTTTAATATGATTGCAGTAGTAAAAATTCGATAAATTAATTAAAATAATCAACTTAAAAAAAAAAGGTGAGATAATAAATCTAAATTAATTAAAATAACAATAAAAAAAAATTAAAATACTCTAAAATTTCCACTCCAGTAAACGCCTAATATCAATAAAGATTCAAATAAAACCAAAATAGTTAAATTTTTAACCCCAATGCTATTTTGATAGTTGTTAATATACAAAGATCCATTATAACCTCGAGATTCCATAGAAACATAAACACGCTCACCTTTGATCCAGGTTCTTATAAAAAGATTACTGGCCAGCATTCCCATGGATTTATAAGAAGCTTTAATTCCATGATAGCCCAATCTAGTTTGTTGAGCATGATACATATTAATAGCCTCATCTAGAAATACGAAAATAAAACGGTACATCATCATAGCAATTTCTAAAACGATTTTAGGAATTTTAAAAGTTTCCAAGACGGAAAAAAGTTCAGTCATTGGTGTGGTTAAAGCTAGAAAGGCCATACAAGAGAAACCACCCATCATTCGGGCAAATACCAGTAAACCCTGATTAAATCCATCTACCGTAACTGCTAAATTAAAAATACCTATTTCAAAAATAGATGCACCTAAACCAAAGAAAAAAGCCATATAAATAAAGGTCAAGAATCCAAAAATAATTGGAATGGCCACAAATTTCAGATAAAATTTCCAAGGGATCTTCGCCTCAAAAATAATTAAAAATGACATTGAAAAAGTTATAATGATGGGAACTACAGGTGAAGTAGATATTAAGCTCACTAACATAGTTAAAAGAGCAAATAAAACTTTAAAGTAAACATTTGCACCTTTTAACTGATTAGAGTGCGCATAATTATCCAGTGTGTTCTCAAACATATTTTTACCAGTAATTCCTATTTTAAAGAGATTAGATTATTTAAGGTCATTTTCCATTTTCAATTCTTTTTTTTTGTACTTTACGCTCTTTGGCTTGACCATGGTAATATCCCAATATATATCCAATTATTATAGCACCAATAGCTGCTTGTAAGGAAAATAAAAGACTTTCTATTTCCCCACTTGGGGGCTCCCATGCAGGAGCAAGAGAGGGTTGGTAGCCTGTTTCTTTAATAGCTTCTTCAGCAGCACCATCAGCACCACCAAAATATCCTTGATCTTCTCCCAGTCCACTGTACATAATCAAGGGAACAGTAGTAATGATAGCCACTAAACATAACAATATAATCGGTCTTTTGTTCATATCAGACCTCCACATTTACTGTTTCTTTAACCTTGGGACCAATGACATTTAATTTTTCTAAAATATCTGGTCTAAGTTTCATTATGTATTCAAATATTACTACAGTTAGTAATCCTTCTGCAATAGCCAATGGAATCTGTGTTACTGCAAATATGGCCATGAAATTGGTAAAAGCTGCTCCAAATGTTGGTAATGGGAAAGCCAGAGCTAATTGAGTAGCAGTAGTCATATAAGTTAATAAATCACCAAAAGCTGCAGCTAAAAATATACCTATGGATGGGCTCCATCCCATTTTTTGAATTCCTTTATAAACAAACCAGGCGCCTACTGGACCAACAATACCCATAGAGAATATATTGGCTCCTAAAGTTGAAATACCTCCATGTGCTAGCAATAATGCCTGGAAGAGAAGAACTATTGCTGCTAAAACACTGGCGACTGCCGGTCCAAATAACACTGCAGCCAGGCCATTTCCAGTAGGGTGGGAACAGCTTCCAGTAAATGAAGGCAATTTAAGAGATGATAAAACAAATACAAAAGCTCCTGAAACTGCTAATAATGGTTTTGACTCAGGATGTTCTTCTGTGATTTTTTTAATTCGTATTATACCATAAGCGACTACGGGTAAAGAGACCATATACCAAAATAATGGCCATAAACCAGGTAACATTCCTTCCATAATATGCATAGTTAAAGTCTCCTTTAATTCTTTTCAACTTTACTTGAATAACATCTCATATAAACCTTTCAATTTAGCTTAATAATAATTAAAGTAAACTTTAATTAAATAATATTTAAATCTTTTCAATTTGTTTTTAATTAAAATAAGAATTACTTGATTTTTAAAATTTAATTGATAATAATTTAATAAGATTCCTACTCTAAACTCCGAAAACATCAAAGATATAAAAGATAATCTACAATTCCCTATTATGAAGGTCAAAAATAAAATAATACTGGCCATGGATTTAATGGATTTAAATCACGCACTGGAAGTTACAGAGCAAGTTTCTAAATATATTGATACTGTGAAAATAGGATATCCTCTAGCATTATCTGAAGGATTAAAATGTTTCTCTATTTTTAAAGAAAATTTTTCATGCAAAGTAATAGCTGATTTCAAAGTCGCAGACATCCCTGAAACTAATGAAAAAATTTGTCAGGCTACACTAGATGCAGGAGCCGATGCTGTGATAGTACACGGCTTTGTTGGGTCAGATAGTGTGACAGCTTGTTATGAAGTTGCGCAAGATAAAGGAAAAGATATTTTCTTACTTACTGAAATGTCACATCCGGGAGCCGAGATGTTTTTAAAAGGAGTTTCAGATAATATTGCACAAATGGGTGTTGAATTAGGAATAACAAATTATGTTGCACCTTCAACACGTTTAGACCGTTTAGGAGAAATTAGAAAAATTGTGGGAAAAGATTCATTTATTATATCCCCTGGTGTCGGAACTCAGGGTGGTGATCCTGGCCTAACATTACAGTATGCAGACGCTCTAATTGTGGGAAGATCCATCTATCTTTCAGAAGATCCTGAAGGTGCAGTGCAAAATATTATTGATTCAATAAAATAATCAATAAATTAATTTTTAAAATATTTTAAATTAAAAAGTTCTTTAATGTATTTCTTTTCAGTTAATTTATGCTATAAATATATTTTTTTAGAAAATAGTTTAGAAAATATTTTAATCCAATTATAACTTCTTTCAAAGTATCTTCCAGCAAATTCATACGAAATTTCGAATAGAATGAATAAAAAGAATGCTGAAAAACTTAAAAATTCCATATTCAACATGTTAAATCCAGTTAATGATTGATAAAGCCCTAAAAACGCCAGTGCAAAAATTGTTATCTTCATGGCAAATCTATATCTAAAGAAAACTTCCAAAAAATAGTTTTTTTCTATTATCTTCGGATTATCATTACCAATTTCATCAATAAAAGCAGCTATGGAACATATAATCAAAGTTAATATACTAATCTGAGGAACACCGTAAATAAATGCCACCAGCACAAATGTTGCTAAAGTCAAAATATGGTGAACACCATCTATTTTTTTAGAAAATAAAGTTCCTAAAAGAATTGCAAAGAAAATATAAGTCGCATCCACACTATTAACAACTAAAAATCCAATGCAAAGGCCGCAAAT